>JAFGKB010000289.1 GCA_016928755.1 Anaerolineae bacterium
GAGAGTGCGTGCACGTCGGCGTTGGCCTTTTCTACCGCGTGGCGTAACGTTGCAGCCAGGTCGGGTTGCTCCTCGGCGTTGAGGTGCGGTGGGGTTGTATAGTAAAATTGTTGGATAACTTCAACCGCTCGTTGGCTGGCTACCTCTCCGGCCTGGTGCCCGCCCATGCCATCGGCAACGATGTATAACGCTCCCTTCTGCTGGAGCTGTAGCTGCTCTTGAGGTATAAGAATAGCTACGTAATCTTCGTTATGGTCGCGAGCTTGGCCATCATCTGTTAACTTGGCCGCTATAGTATGTATTGTTTGTCCTTGTGTCATAACCTTCTCCCTAATAACTGGGCTTTTTTAAAAAGATTTTAGGTAAAAGTGGGAAGTGTCGCTCGTATTCGTCATTGTGCCATCGCTCTGGCGTACGATTTCTACGTGCCATTTCCACTCCCCGAATTTGTCTCCATCCAATTCCGTCGTCCAACTATTGTCCGTCAGTTTCTGACTCTCTACTGTTGCTCCGCTGTTTGTGTGTTGGAGTTTGACAATGAAACGACTGCCTTCTGGTAGTGTTCCTAGCCATGCAAAACTGGCCATAGTTCCCTCTAATTCAGCTCCTCCGGGTGGATTAGTGAGGATAAGTGGTTCAACAGTAGTTATTACCCCTGTTCCATTATCAGATACTGTTTCCGGTGCCTGTTGAGTCATCTTGGGTGCTGCTGTTGATGTCGGGCCAAGTCCTGGTTCTCTGGTCTCTGTTATTATCGCCGGCGAGAGCGTGAGCGTCTGTGCCGTTGGCGGCGTTGTGGTCGGTGTGGGGGCGGTTGGTGCCCTGTTCATTGCCAGGAAGAGACCCGCTACTACGACTATAATTGCCAAGGGTATAAGTGCCAATTGTGGCTGTATTTGTACTGCCCCGGTCGCCCGTTTTAGCACCATGCTGAGGTGCTGCATGGGCGTGGGTTTGCGGCTCACAGCTTCTATCAGTGCTTGTGCTCTATCTGGCCGGTTTGCCGGCACCTTATTCAGGGCCGACAACAACGTCCATTCTAAATCCCGGTCTAATTGGGCGTTGAACTGCCGGGGGGATGGCGGGGGGTCTTCCAGGTGTTGGCGGATCACGACCATATCCATCTCACACTTGAAAGGGGTGTGGTTAGTAACCATCTCATAGATGACGGCTCCCAGCGAGTAGATATCGCTCCACGGGCCAACCGGGCGATCCCCGGCGGCCTGTTCCGGTGAGAGATAACAGGGGGTGCCTTCGTGAGTTTTCTCCCCCACTCTCCGAGCGATACCGAAATCCGCTAACATAGCGTGCCCGGCCTTGCTCACCAGGATATTCTCCGGTTTGATGTCCAGGTGGGCCAATCCTTGCTGGTGAATTTCATCCAGGGCTTGGGCGACAGGGGCTAACAGGCGTGCTGCTTCGGCACGTGTAAAGGGCCTCTTCTGGTCTTTGCGTTTACGCAGTAGTTCCCTCAGCGTGTTGTCCACATACTCCATCGCCAGATAAATATCCCCGCGTTGCGTTTGCCCTGCCTCGTAGATCCGGCGCACACCGGGCGTGTTGAACTTGGCCGACCGCCGGGCCTCAGCCTCAAACTTTTTCAGCGTCTTCTGGTCGTAACTATGTAGTACCTTTAACGCTACCGGACGGTCCAAGCCCTGTTGCCATGCTTTATACACCACGGTCTGGCTGCCGCGCCCTAATTCTTCTATCAGTTGATAGGGGCCTATTGTCGGATTATTCATATAAGCCTACACTACGTCCTTCCGTTTCTGAAAGCCGATAATCATAATAAATAATGCCAGGTTAAGCCCGCCCAGGGTCGCCCAGCGCGCCTCGGGTTTTCCGTGGAAGGCATAATCATAGCGGTCGAACATATTCTTAAGTATACCTTCTGCGCCGCTAACTGCCTTCTGCCGGTCGCGTTCCCATTTACTCTTTTCCTCAATCCAGTTGTCCATATCCTCTTGGTAGGCTTCTTGCTGAGTGGGATCCTCTGGTTGGTCAGGTTTTGGTGGTTCCTGGCTGTCCAAAGCTTCCTGTGCTTCTTCAGTATAGAATTCTTCGCTCAAAATACCAGGGAAGCTCCGGCAATCGTCAAAGATGTTCGTCCCCATACAGAGACAGCCTTCATCCTGCTTGGTTGCGTTATCCTCTTGTAGCAAAGTTTCCCATCCTGTCTCATCCTCAGAATCCTCTTGTTGGCGGTTGTCCCAACATGGGTCATCTATCAGGATATCGCCTATCCCGGTTATGTTGATTAAGGCTTCAAAGGTCCAGCGGTTACTCATCAAGGGACTGATGACCTTACGTCCAGGCGTCTCTTTGAGCGGGAAGAGCGCGCCGGCAAAGACGATTTGGGGGACGACAACTGCAATCAGGATCAACATCGCTGTATTTGCATTGGGTGCTCCGGCAGAGACTGCCAGCCCTAACATATAGCCCGCCAGTGTACCCAGGAAGAGCGTGATGTAGAAGGGGAAATAGGCACCATCGCCGGCCGGCAGGGTCCCCGGTGGGATAGTGAGGATGATTTTGAAGACTAATAACACCGCAGCTTGATATAGGGCCAGGAGTATCCCGACCCATACCTTAGATAGGACGTAGGGCGTAATTTTCAGGTTGATGGCGCGCTCGCGTTTGTAGATGTCGGTTTCTTTTACAATCTCCCGCACGCTGCTCAGGGAACCGACCAGGAAGGTAATGATGGAAGAGACAAACAACATCATAATCATACGTTGTGTATTGCCTTCCACCGGGTCAAACAATTGCTTGCCCCAGATTAGGTCCATTAAGCCTAATAGGGGAGATAGGGCCAGCATCATAATTAACGTGGGTTTATCTTGGAGCATAATTCTGACGTTGCGTGATGAGAGGATCGCTAATTGCCGCAATGCTGAGACCCGCTTCCTGGCGTTGCTGGTGGCGATAGTTGTTGTCGCTTTAAGTGGGGATGGGGGCTTGGCCTCGTCTTGCTGTGCTCCGGCGTGTACCCGTTTTTGGTCATGGAGGCGCGCTACAATATTTTCCTTGTAGATTGTCGAGCTGCGATAGGCCTCCGCCCATTGTTTGGGTGTACCCCGTGTTTTATCTTGCAAAATCGCGTAGATATCGTCGAATTCCATATCTTTGATCCGGCGCTCTTCTGAGGTACGGAAGTTATCGAAATAGGTGAGTGCGTCCTCCGGCGGGCCGTAATATGCCAGGTAGCCACCCCGTACCAGGATGATCACTTTATCACAAAGCATCACATTCTTTGTGGCGTGGGTGATTAACATAATAGTCCGGCCCTGGTCCGCCAGTTCACGCATCAATTTCATCATCTTGTGCTCGGTGCCGGGGTCCAGGCCGCTGGTTGGCTCATCTAGGAAGAAAAGCCTGGGCTTTGTGAGTAGCTCTACGCCAATGGAGACTCGTTTTAACTGTCCCCCTGAGAGTTTGCTGATTGGGACATCATAGCGCTCTGCCAGGTCGAGTTGTTGGATAACTTCCGTCACGCGCTTGTGGCGTTCCTCCGGTGTCGTGTCGGTCGTCATCCGTAACTGCGCGGCATAGTCCAGGGCATCATACACCGTTAGTTCTTTGTGGACTATATCTTGCTGCGGGACATAGCCCATATCGTTGCGGTAGAGGTCAAAGTTTTCATAGAGGTCGTCCCCATTTACTAATACAGTTCCGTGGGTTGCCGGACGGAAGCCGTTGATAGCATCCATTAACGTAGATTTGCCCGCACCACTTAACCCCACCAGCGCCACGAACTCCCCAGGGTGAATACTGAGGTAGATATTCTGCAATAGGTTCAGGTCTTTGCGGACCCATTTTTGTAAGTCGAAAGCATCCAGGCGTAATCCGGCATCGGTAAGCTGTTGGATGCCGTCTTCGGCGAATATAAGGCGATAAGGGCCAACACCGATCTCATCTCCTTCTTTTAGCCAGGCCTCATTTTCAACCTTCTCTTTGTTAACAAATACGCCATTGCTGCTCTTTAAATCCCGCAACCGGTAGCGACCCCCCATCCGTTCTAGCATCGCGTGGTAACGGCTGATTTGCGGGTGCTCAAGGATAATATCATTGTTGCTGGCCCGTCCAATCTTGATCACTTGCTGTCCCTGCAAATCCAGGGACTTGGCCGGGGGTGGCGCGGGTTTCTTCGGTTCAGTTACCTCTTTTACAACAGGTAATAGGCCAAGATGGGCACGGAATTGTACGGCTACATCTTGGCTTAAATAAACTACGTCACCATCTGCCAGTACTTTGCGGGTAATCCTTTGCCCGTTATAGTAAGTGCCATTTGCGCTATCCAAGTCGATAACCTCATAGCCTTCTGGTCTTTGTTGCAGACGGGCATGGTGTCCCGATACTTTGGGGTGTTTTATCACAATCGTGTTATCCGGTGCCCGGCCCAAGGTCACCGCCGGTTGCTGCAACGGGTATTTGGATATTTGCGCCCCGTTATAAAGCGCTACCCCTGGTTGTGGTTGGGTACTGATCTTTACACGCTCCGTGATTGGCGGTGGGGCCGGTTTATCAGATGTGACGGTGCGCAGCCCTAGGCTAAATGCGCCTATGTTAATCACTGCCCCAGGTTGTAATGGGATAGGCGTGTGAGGGGGGAGCGGCTGGCCGTTCAACCGGCTGCCGTTTTTTGAGCCGGTATCTGTGATAAAGACTCCTTCAGCTCTAAGCGTTATCTTTGCGTGATGTCCTGATACTTTGGGATCATCAAAGATAATGTCGTTATCCCCTTGTCGTCCTAGGGTTAAAGACGCTTTCGAAAGGGGGTATTCATCGGAGCATAGATGGTCTCTCCAGATTTGTAGCACATAGTGCGCTGTGTTCATAATTTCCTCATTTATATGGCCTGTCATAGTGAATGTTGTTGGTTAAGAGTTTTTATTAGGCTTACAGTTCTCAACTATTTCTTCTTTAAGCCGATGAGTACCAGGTGGGTTGTCGATACAAAGAATATAACCATCAAACTGGTGATAGTGAGAAAGAGACCTATCTCCGGCTGTGGATTGATAAGTTCGTTGAGCCTGATGCCCAGATACTCAATGTTGCTTTGGTTATAGTCAATAATTCCATAGATGATAACGGCTAATAGAACACCGCTGATAACCAGGGGTTCTATAGATATCCATCTGAGATAAGTATGCATAAATTTGTTGACCGGTTTTTGTTGCGTCGGTAGCATACGGAATGCCAAAGCTAACCCAGCATCGAAAAGTGTGACAATGCCGGCTACCAATGTGTAAATACCCAGGCCATCGGTGCCCGGTGAGGCTATCCTTCCCAAAAAAGGTAATTGGATGCTGATCCAATTCAAGGGCGCGCCTACGATCAATAATAGAGCTGCTAAGGCTAATACAACCTCAATTCTCATCGCTGTCTGGTTTTGTGATGTTATAGCTTCTGCCGGATAGTGCTGAATGGTAGGCGATTCATAGACAGGGGCAGCGGCGTTCTCTGGCCCTGTGTTGAGGTCATCAAAGGTAATAATCGTCTGTCCAATTCCCAGTTGATCCCCCGGTTGTAAGACGTACGGGCTGTAGATCTGTTGCCGGTTGACCCAGGTGCCGTTTTTACTGTTAAGATCGTGTACTGTCCAGTTATAACCATCCCATTGTAATTCCGTATGGCGCCGTGAGGCCCGTTCGTCTTGCAGGGCGATATCAGTACTGCTCTCCCTGCCGATAATAAGGTGTGACTTATTGACTTCCCATTGTTGCCCTTGTTGGGGGCCGCGTTCGATTTTTAAAATCATGATCAACTTTCCATCGTGTGAGCGGCTTACGTTCTACATAACATAGGCCGCTCACTCTCAGTACTAATGGATAACCTTAAAAACGTAATCCTGGTCTCCCAGGCGGACAATATCGCCATCTTGAAGGGCTACCGGTGCATAGATCCGTGTACCGTTCACAAATGTCCCGTTAGAACTCCCCAGGTCTTGGATTTGGAAGGTGTCATTTTCCAGCCTGACCGTGGCATGGTGTCGTGAGAGTTTCTCCCCTTCCAGTTTCAGTTGGTTATCAGAAGCCCGCCCAATATTCACTGTGGGTTCGTTGATATCGTATTTGGCATTGGTCCGTTGGCTGATTAACATTGCGTAGTGATCCATTTGTGGGCCGAGAATCAACGTTTTTGCCTGCCGGGGCGGTTGTTGTGGTCCGGTACTGCCTTGTTCGGCACCGAATACTGAGCCAGAGCCGCTTATTGGGGGCGGTGGCCCATAGTCCACGGCTGTTGGGGGAATGGGTTGTCCTGTTTGCAACGGTGGGGCGTTGCCATAAGTGCCTACCTGGGTACTGCCCGCTGGGGGGACATTATCAATAATCGGTGTTGGTGAGAAGCCGCCATTAAATTCTTCAGTGGTTGGAGGAGTATAGTCACTTGAATCATCATCAACCGGCCATGAGGGTTCTGTATCCCTTTGTTTCTGTCTGCTGCGCACAAGCAGCGCGGCAACGATACTGATGATAAGCAAGCCCCCAATGACACCACCTAAGATTAAAGGATTCTCAAACAAACCGTTTTCTTCTTCTCCCTCACCCTCACCCTCATCCTCGTCTGGTGATTCATCAGTAGTCTCCGGGGTGGGGGCCTCACCACTCTCAGTTGTCGGTAAAGGCGTGGGAGGAATGGAGCCGGTCTGGATATCAAAGGCTTGGCTATCTGTGCCGTAGAGTCCACTGGCATCAACCCGGACCTCCATCACCTGCCGCCCCCCACCTAGTTCCTTAGATGTATAGGTAAGCCGGTAATGGCGACTGAGTTCATACCGGGTATCGCTGAGAAAATCCTTGAAATCTGTGGTCTCGGGCGCCTCCCGGTAATCACCTTTGGTATTAATAGCAATCTCTTTCAGTGATTCCTGATTTTGCCGGTTCCCGCCAGTGTAGCCGATGGCGAAAATCGGGACTTGTAAGCTCCTGGATGCGCCGATAACGTCTGCGTCGGTATAGAAGCTACCCCTATCACCTCCATCGGTGATAACTAATACCGCCCGGCGTCCTGGTGGCTCAGTTTGGGCTGTGATGTGGAGGGCTTTGGCAATCGTATCATAAAGTGGTGTCCCGCCCCCTTGTCCCGCTACAACTTGGAGTCCTTGGACGAAATTGGCGATTTCGCCGCCGTCATTGGTGAAGGTGCGTTCAAATTGCTCATCAATGATGAGTGAGTCCGGGACCACACCTGGGCGCACACCAAATAAGGCGCATTTATCATAGATGCTCTTATCGTCCACACACAAATGGCGGATGGCCTCCTTCGCATCTTCCAGGGGCTGGCCGCGCATAGATTGGTATAACTCCAGGACGATGGCTATTGAGACAGGTGCATCTTCTGTCATCTCCACCGTATCAGGGATAAAAGGTTGTGTCCCGGATACACTTAACGTGAAGTCGTCGGGAATTAAGCCTTCTGCCGGGCGACCTTTTAGATGTCGCACCGTCACATAAACTTCAATCGTTTTATCCGTGTCATACTCATCGACCTTAATTTCATCAATAATGACTGTCAGTCCCTCAGTCTCCTGCGCCTTTACATCTGGCGCGCCTACGGGCAGCCCGCCAATTAAGCTGCATACCAGCATACTGAGTAATACTACGAGAAACCGCTTGCTTTTCATAATATCCCGGCTCCTTTACGTTTAAGAATGGAGTTAGGTCGTTCCAGAAGAATCGCATTCCCAAAAGTGGTAGCTGACAGAGAAAATTTCCACATTTGGGATCCGCTAAAATTCTGGGGCTCCCTTAGACTTGTTTAAATACTAGTAACGTTTGTCCAACAAGGATAAAATCACCATCCTGAAGTTCATGGCGATATACTTTGTTAGTCTTCTTCAGGCAGGTTTCTGGGTCTTGACCTAAATAAGTCCCGTTGGAACTCCCTTGATCATAGAGGATAAAGTGTTTCTCTTCCGGGTCTTCCTCGCTGGCCTCTAATCTAATCTTAAGATGCCGTCCTGATACGGCAGGATCATTTGTCAGTGTTAAGTCCCCCATGTTACGCCCTATAACAGTCTCTTGTTTGAGTTGTTGAATATGTCCTCTAGGTGCGCCGGCCCCTTCTACGACCGCTAACCAAGCCAACACATCCACATCCGCCCCGGCTTCTATAATGACCGTGTGGGCGTTCGCGCTTCCCTGGGGCGCTGGTTGTTGGTAGTAATTCTGTGCCTGTGGGGGTGGTGGTGCCGGTGGGTAGCCGTGATATTGTGGCGGGCCAGCGGGTGCTGGTGGCGTTTGGTAGTGTGGGGGATGGGTGGGACGAAACGCATTATGATGGTCATCTACGACAGTAGACGCTCCTGAATCAACCTGCCCCCCTGGTATAACTGTGGGCTGATTATTGTCATTATGAGATCCCCAAGGGCTATCGGATGTTATTGTAGGCTTATTATCTTCATTCATAGCTTTTCCTTCCTCCCTGATTTTGGGGCTATGTTTCTATACGTAGAGTATAGTTACCTATGGTAATTATATCACTACCTTTGACCGGTGTTGCCCCATAAACTCTTTCACCATTAACCCAGGTACCATTACGTGAGGTGTCCTCCAACCAAAGCTGGTTACCCCGGGGTTCAATAAAAAAATGTTTCCGAGAGATATAACCATCGCCTGGTGCTATTTGGTCGCGTCCTAATATTATAACCTTCTTTCCCAAAGTAAATCTCTGCCCGTTTTGGGGACCTTGCATCACAACAAGACTGCCCTGGAGGACCCTTTCCGGGTGAGTGGGTAATTTCATATCTCGTTGGAACCCTATCGCCTGTGCCATCTCCCATGCCGAAGCAAATCGTTGCTGTGGTGATTTCTCCAAGGCCTTAAGTGCGACCTTAGCCAGGTTTTCTGGAATCTCCGGTCGTAATTGATTGAGAGGTGCGGGTTTTTTGTGGATATGGGCCGAGAGTACCTCGTTGAATACATTCCGTTGGTGGGTAGGACTTTCACAATAAGGCATAGGGAATGGCGGTTTTCCGGTTAACAACTCATAAAGTACGACACCTAATGAGTAGATGTCACTGCTGGGATAGATACGTTCGGCCCGGGCTTGTTCTGGTGATATATATTGAGGTGTTCCCACAATACGGGTACGGGTCACGGTTACCGAAGAGGTTAACTTTGCAATTCCGAAATCTACGACTTTAACCCATAGGTTCTCGTCAACCATTATATTTTCGGGCTTGATATCACGATGTACGACGTGTTGCAAATGTGCATAATGAAGTGCGTCACATACCTGACCGATAATACGGACTATCTGACCTTCAGTCAAGGTCTCGTACTTATTGACAAATTCGCGCAGTGACTTCCCGTTGATAAATTCCATCACCATATACAGGTAATGGTCTTTGCTTTGCCCGGCATTCTCCACCTTGCATATATTGGGGTGATTGCGTAACGCTCTCCCAATTTCACCTTCCTGCTTGAACTTTTTCACCAGGTATTTATCGGTAGTGGGATTAAAAATCTTTACGGCGACTACTTGCCCTTCTGGATTGCGAGCTTTGTATACCACTGACATTCCGCCACGGCCTAGTTCTTTCTCCAATAAGTACCCTTCAAAATAGGTAGTGTTGATAGACGGCGCATCAGAGAAAGACGGGCCTGGCGGGGTCACCGGTTTCTTCGATGCCTCATCTTGTTCCGATTTGCTAAGATACCGGAATGCTGAACTCCCAATTTGAATTAAATCGCCATGTGTCAGAGGATGGCGCATCACACGCTGATTATTGATGAAAACCCCATTGGTACTATCGCGGTCATAGATAACATAAGCATCGCTCTCTTGCATAATCTGTGCGTGCAAGCGCGAGATTATTGTGTCTTTGGCTAATACAATGTCATTGTTATTATCCCGCCCCATAGTCAGCCCTTTGGGGGGTGGGGGAATGGGATATTTGCGCCCTGATAATGGGCCTTCCTCTGCGACTAACCTGGGGCTATGGGCATCAACTAACATCTTCCCCGTATCAGAGGGATAAGTTACCAAGACCTTTTCTTCTTCTGAGACCTTTCGTTTTGCCTTTGATGGTCCATGTAAGAATCTAATAAAGATAAAGGTAATGATACCCAAGACTAATGCAAGCCCTAATATTTCAGCTAATAAATTGTCCATATCTTTTAAATTCCTGATATTAGTTTATGGGTAGCCGGTACTTCCACAACATGGTCCTCAGAAGGGCTTTATTGGCAAGCTCCAGACACTATTGCTATTAATGGGTATACAAGTGCCGGATACCTGGACCGTCATGGAATGAGTAAATGCTACCAGCTAACTTTTGTGCTTATACTACCTCACTACTATACTATAATTTTACTTTACATACAACTTTCAACTTAAACTGGTAGTTGACTTTTTCTTGACGCCTGCTCAAGCCAAGCTACAATTTGCTTATGAATGAAATGGAAAATGAATTCAAGTATCCACGCCGGCTCGCTATTCGTGCCTTTTTAAGACGTATTATGATGCCGTTAGCTTTTGCATTGTTGTCGGATTTTAAGGTCGTTGGTGAAGAAAATTTCCCTGATGAGGGGCCTCTTCTTGTAGTTGCCAACCATTTCAGCTTTATTGACCCTGCTGCTATTGCGCGTATTGCTCCGTGGCCGATTGAATTTGTCGGTGGTTTCAATTTCCCTAATGCCCCCCAGATTGTGCACTGGTTACCAAAATTATGGGGGTATTATCCGGTATTTAGGGGAACCGGCTCGCGATATGCGTTGCGTGCGTCTGTGTCGGTCTTATCCCAGAACGGTGTAGTTTGTATTTTCCCAGAGGGCGGCAGTTGGGCGACGGTATTACGTCCAGCACGTCCTGGTGCAGCATTTATTGCGACCCGTGCTAATGCACGGTTGCTCCCGGTTGGTTTAGATGGTTTGCCGAATGTTTTCCCGCGCTTACGGAAAGGAAAGCGCGCTCAAGTTACGGTGCGTATCGGTAAGCCATTTGGGCCGTTTGATACTGATGGGCGTGGGCGCATACGGCGGCGACGGTTAGATGAGATCGGGCATGAGATAATGCGGCGTATTTCTGAGTTGATACCGCCTGACCGGCGGGGGTTTTATTCCGATGACCCTGATATCCGTGAAGCGGCTAAAGGTACCGAGATCTACCCTTGGGATGAAGCAATAGAAATTTGAGGCTATAAACGGGGTTTTACAATCAGAAATCCCTAGGATATTATTATTTTGTTGTTTGTTGTTGTGAAATAGGTTTGTGATCTATTATTCTTGTGATTTAGGAGGTTAGGAATGTTAGGTGCGAAGGAAATTAAACGCTACCGCTTGGCATGGTATTTATACGACTTTGGTAATTCTGCATATGCAGCCGTAGTTCTATTGGCTGTTTATGCGGCCTATTTTAAAGGTGAAGTTGTCGGTGGGGCTGAGGGTACACGGTTGTGGGGGCTTTCTGTCGGTATCGCTATGTTGGTTGTCGCTGTGATTTCGCCCATTTTAGGGGCTATTGCTGACTTCTCCGGTGCTAAGAAACGTTTTCTGTTATTCTTTACCGTGATGGCGTGTACATTTACGGCATTGCTCTTCTTTGTTGAGAAGGGAGATATTGTTAAAGGGATGGTGTTCTTTATCCTGGCGGAGATCGGTTATCGTAGTGCCCAGGTTTTTTATAACAGTTTGTTGCCGGAAATCGCTTCCCCGGCGGAGATGGGCCGGGTTTCTGGCGCCGGGTGGGCTATTGGTTCTGCCGGTGGGGTCGTTTGCCTATTTATCATTTTACCTCTCATCATGTTTATCGGTGGTTCATTTATTATACGTCTTTCATTAGTCATTACCGCGGTTTTCTTTGCTCTCTCATCTCTCCCCATTTTCTTATGGCTGAAGGAACGCGCTGAACCACAACCTTTACCTAAAGGCGAGAACTATTTGAGTATGGGTATTAAGCGTACCTTAAAGACAGTCCGTGCGACCAGGAATTTCCGTGAGTTTGTCAAATTTGTGGTCTCTTTTCTTATCTACAATGATGGTGTGATTATGGCCCTCAACTTCGCCGCAATCATTGGGGCCGTTCTATTTGGTATGAACCAACAGGACCTCGTCATCTTTGTTATTATTGTGCAGGTTACCAACGTTATCGGTGCCTATGTCTTTGGGTTGTTGACCGAGCGTATGGGTAATAAAGAAGCTCTGATGATTTCAATTATTGCGATGATCATATGTATTGTGTTGATGTTCTTTACTCAGACCCGGACCTTCTTCTACTTCGTGGGTGCTTTGGCCGGGTTTGCAATGGCCGGTGTGCAATCTCTTAGCCGTACAATGGTGGGGGTGCTCAGTCCCACTGAGCAGAGTGCTGAGTTCTACGGATTCTTTGCCGTTGCCGGACGCACCTCATCTTTCATCGGGCCGACTGTCTATGGTTGGGTTGCGGCTGAGATGGCACTGTTATATGAAGCTCAAGGGATGACGGCTATTGTAGCTGAGCAACTAGGGCAGCGGGCCGGAATTCTCTCCATCGGTGTCTTCCTTATCGTTGGGTTAGTTTTGCTCGGTCTGGTAGATACGCGCGCTATTGCCAATGCGGTATCCAGTGACGGTAAGAACTTGATGCAAGCAGAGTGATAATGGCTGATGCCACTTTGCTATATGGTAGCAAAGTGGCATACTTCTTTTTGTCAATGTCACTTAATAAAGTAGCTCCGGCTACCTTTGTTGCAACTTCTGGGACTATACAGCGTATTATGGATAGTGTAATCAGGTATTTCTGATAAAAAGGAGGTGAGACTTAATGGACCGGCGTCCAGGATGTATTGGGGGGTTATTTCGTTTAGCCGTTTTAAATGCGGTTTATGATTGGTTCCAAGAACAGTTTGGGTTTGGTCGTGGGGCTTCTTGTACCGGGATGGGCTGTGGCCTTATTTTGCTGATTATCTTTTTATTAATGGCTTGTTCTATTGTCACCGGCACAGATTGGCTACGTCTTTTTTAATCTAAGAGCTTTCTAATGTGGATAGACTTTTAACTAAGTCCCCTTGTGATATTTATTCCAAGGGGACTTTTTCATATAAAAGTATTAAAATTGATATTGTGCTCAAATATTATTTTTAAGGGTTTTTATTATCTGTTTTTTATGTAAAACCGGGCTTTGACTTTGGTTTGGTATTGCGCTATACTAAAGTTAATTGTTAAGCGATAGGTGAAATTGTAATAAAGGTTAATTATCAGTTTGAGATATGCGCAAAAAGACACGAGATTTCAATTTCAATATGGGTAATGCCGCTGTGGAGCTGAAGATTCCCTGGTATAAGAAAATATGGGATTTTCTACGTGCCCGGGTGCGTCTGAAAATCATACTACCTTATCTGTCTCTTACGCTCTTGGTAATGTTAGTTGGCGTGTATTTACTTACCAGTTTGATTGCCGGTTCTCATGGTGAGCGGCTTAATAATCAGTTACAGCAGTCTGGTGTAGTCGTATCTACAGTGCTCGCGCGGCGGGAAGTTACTCACCGTGAATTTACGCGCCGTATCGAGTTTACTGAGGGCTTTCGGGTGGCCTTGTCTGAGAAGGATGTTGAACTTATTGAGGAGTTAGTTACTCCTATTATTTCTGCCGAGTCTACAGAGTTTATACTGATTGTGGATGAAGAGGGACAGCCTTTGCTGCATATGATCAGGCAGGAAGGTGAATATATTGAGGTGCAAAAACCCTTTATCCTTGAGTATATGTGGATTATCCGGGATTTGCTTGAGTTGGGACCGGCAAATAGTGATCCCAAAGTCGCTCTTGGGCTACATCCAGAAACTAATGCCTATTACTATTTCACCGCAATTCCGGTACTCGTCGATGATGGCGAGAAACTGGCGGGGGTCATAACGGTTGGCACTTCCCTGGATTCGCTTTTAGCACTCTTTAAATCCAACGCCTCTGCAGATGTTACTGTTTATTTGGAACAGGGCAAGGCTATTGCCTCGACATTTGAAGCTCTTGTAGCAGAAGATGATATTGATGAATTGCTGCTTAATCTTTCACTTCCACCGGCAGTATATGAGAAAGCTTTAGGCGATATTAACAACACTCAATTACGTGAATGGGAGATTGAGGAGCGTGACTACCGGCTGGCTATTGGTGCACTGC
>JAFGKB010000290.1 GCA_016928755.1 Anaerolineae bacterium
ACCATTGCAGTTGCATAATAGTCACAATACCCCTTCTGCAAATCAAACAAGAAGTAGTCTACCATATCGCGATTAGAGGGGGGGTATTCCACATCCAATGTATAGGGATATTGGCGTAAATAGCGCTCAATGGCCACCGCCCGGTCGTAGAGGGTCAGCTCGGTCACGGTCAAGTCATGGGCCAATTCTGATACCCGCGCCGGTAAATCATCGGGAAGTTGTAAATATCGCTGCTGCACCCAAAAAGGATAAGTAGGTTGTACAAGCCGTAGTTCGTCCGCGCCGATTTCTGTAACCAACGAGGTAGCGTAATAACTCGGCAGGCTGACAACACCCCCGAACATATCTCGCTGAGTACGCCACGAAACCTTATACACTTCATCTATAGCCACCAAAGACCCGGCAATGTGAATCAAGCCCCCCAACTCATCAACTGCCTGCACCTCCTGGCGGAGATAACGCTGGTAAGGAGGAATACTCTCAGGCATCCCATAAACCAGATCACCGGCCTCATATTCTTTATCATTAGTATCACTGGTACGCCAGCCCCGCCCGGTATAAACATCATAAACTAAACTGCGCCAATAGTAATTCACCGGCAATGAGGGGAGCAATGACTCATCAGGGACGGCGGGCAACTCACGGGTACGCACGATCATAACAACTTCTTGGGAAAGTTCCGGTCCGGAGCCGATTAAGTGGCTCCGAGGCAACCCCGTCATACGCATCCGGTCAATAGAAGTGGGAACTTTGCGTTCTACGGGAGGTGCCTGTTGGACACCAAAAGAACCGGCCACAGCCTCACCTTCACCACTCCGGGCCGGCGTCAATTTATCGACAAAATCCACTATTTTCTGTGCCGAAATAGCAGGTGTGATAGCAGACACCGACAACAAAACGAACGTGAGAACCGAGGCAAACATCAACGTATCCGTCCACAAATCACGGGAGAAATCCACATGGGTAAAATCCCAACGCAACTCCCGGCCATGTTGCTTCTCCATAGCCATCAACAAAAAGCTGCTCCCCATCAACGGGAAAAGTATTGACGGCGGCTCACCGGCATAAGACATCACGGCGAGTAAGACAACACATGCCGGGACGATGGCCAATAGAGGTTGCTTTCTGCGGGCCACAGCCCAACCCGCCCAGAAGGCCAATAGCCACATAATAAAACCCCATACTAACGAGGTCCCAATGGGGTCAAATACCGGATTTGCAGAGAGGAATGAAGTTAACCAAGTCCAGGTACGTGAAATCAAAACCGACATACTATCACGCAGTTGGACCATCGCATCCCAGAGAGGTTGCACATCGGCAAGGGTCAGCGAAGCATGGGGAACATTGGCTATATCCGGCTGTAAACGTGTCCAACCCCACATATAGACACGCCAGAGCAATTGAAGAAACGTGATAACCACGCCCCAGACAAATCCACCCAAACGCCCGCCACGCAACAATACAATTTCAAAACCGAAAAGCGTCCCCAACATCCCGGCGAAACGACCGGAAACGGGCCACAGCGCAAACTGCCAGGCCACCAGACACCCGGTAATTAATACAAACAAGAGGAAAGAAAACTCCAACCCCTCGACAACATTAGACAATCCTAATCCCACACTGCTAACCGCAAATAATAATAGCACTATGAGAAATAAGGTTTTTCCGCCTATTCTTTTAAGTAGCCAACGCCACATTTGTTAGCTCCCGTTATCAAAATTATTACACCGGCTAATACTTATTGCTCCAAGCCCCCGTCCCCGAGGGTGTTCCCATTGCTCCAAGCCCCCGTCCCCGGGGGCGATTAAACTTAAACCAATACTTCCCAAGATGACTCAGCCGGACGCTGTACAGGGACAGCCTTCCCCGTGCCCAGGACACGCCACTCCCAAGTCCCCCACTTGCCGGGACGGGCCTCCGGCCGATCTAATAAATCGCGCGTAATACGGTAGTGGACAATACCCAGGTCATTAAGTGCCGCCGTAACGACTTTGGGGTCTTTAGGACTACCAAAAGAAACCGGGTCCAATAACAAAACGGTGGGGACAATGCCCTGACGCAAAAAAGGAATTAAAGCCGCGACCCAGGAAGGGCTTAAAGAGGGGGTGATAATCACGAGGCTCAAACGCCGGCCCAGAGCGGGGCGTGCGCTCTCCAGAACCTCATCCAACGGGTGGAAACCTGGAGAAATCGTTGCCAAAGCCCGCAAAATCTCCCACCTTTGAGCCGCGCCCGATTTAGGCGGTAGCCAAGTCAGTTCTTCACCATAAGAGATCAATCCCACCGCCCGCCGGTTTTTCAATCCCCGGTCAGACAACGAAGCTGCCAGGATCACGGCGTGCTCCTCTGTCGCATTATCACCATCACCAAGCTGCACACCGCGATTCATGTCCAGTAAAATCCACCAGTCCCCTGCCGGCGTACCATCAAACATACGGACGAAAAGCTCATCACGCCGGGCCGAAGTACGCCAGTGAATCCAGCGGCGGCTATCACCATACACATACTCCCGCACAGAAGACGCATTCACCGTCCGGTCAATAGCATTGGGCACCAAACGGCCATCTCCGGCCCGTCCGCCAGAAGCTACCTGGATATTGGGCAAAGGGATAATCGGCGGAAGTACCAACAAAGGCGTAGAAGCCGGATAAGGAATTAAAACCTCAAAAACCCCAAAAGGGTCGCCGGTACGGATAGCGGTAGGACCAAGTGTAAACAGCCCCCGCCGCGTACAATGGGCGTCCATATGCCACCGTATCAAGTCATTGCCTTCCACACCTACGCCACGGCTTGCGCTGTAATTCGGCAAAGTGGAATAATCCTGCACCTCGGCCCAAAGCGTAGGTAAAAAGCTGCGATTCTGCAATGTGAACCGCTCAACCATACGATCACCTACCTGTGCCCACCCAAAACGCCGCTCACGGGTCAGGGCCAGATATCGCACTAACGCCTGCGCCCAGATAAAACTGCTTAACAACGCGCCCCCAAGTGCAACCAACAACACCTTCCACCCACGATAATAAGGCTCCAATAACCGCATCAGACACACAAGGGCAAATATCCCCGGCAGTAACCAACTCGTCAAACGTACCTGGGGCTTAGCCATAGTAGGCGGCGGCTCATCCGGACGGCGAGGACCAGCGCGCCAATCCCAGGAACGCAACTCCGCAACCCAAGACTTTACCCTCTCAAAATCAATCACGGGCAAAGTCCCCTTCCAGTCCCCTGTAGGACAAGTTGGTAACTTGTCCCCCTTGGAACTTGTCCCCTTTGGAACTTATCCCCCCGATCAATCACGAGCGAAGTCCCCTTCTGGAACCCGAAGAGTATCCAAAATCTCATTCAACACATCAGCCTGTGTCGTATTACGCAGCCGCGCATTAGGGTCAAGAATAAGGCGATGGGATAGCACCGGCACCACCAACTGCTTAATGTCATCAGGGAGCACAAAATCCCGCCCGAAAACAGCCGCATAGGCCTGCCCGGTGCGATAGAGGTTCAAACTACCACGGGGACTCACACCAAGATAAATCTCTCCGTGATTACGCGTGCGTTCTGAGAGACGGACGATATATTCCTTCACCGCCTTAGAGACATACACTTGCTTGATTGCCTCCTGGGCAGCCAGGATTTCCTGAACCTCGGCTATAGATACCAACGACTCGACAGGATGGCGCAGATGCTGCCGGTTTAGAATCTCAATCTCATCTCCTATTGCCGGATAGCCAATAGAAACACGCATCATAAAACGGTCCAACTGCGCTTCTGGCAGCGGAAACGTCCCTTCATACTCCACCGGGTTCTGGGTCGCCATAACCATAAAAGGCCGGGGCAGGATATGGGTCTCACCGTCAACCGTAACCTGACGCTCCTCCATAGCCTCTAATAACGCCGCCTGGGTCTTGGGTGTAGCCCGGTTGATCTCATCAGTGAGCACAATTTGCGCCATAATCGGGCCAGATTGGTACTCAAATGAACGGGTAACCTGGTTAAAAATAGAGACACCCGTCACGTCACTGGGTAACATATCGGGCGTAAACTGGATACGACCGAAGGTACAACCAAGAGAGAGGGCTAAACTGCGGGCCAGCATAGTTTTACCCACACCGGGAACATCTTCTATCAAAATATGACCTTGGCTGAGTAACCCGATAACCGACATGCGAACTGCCGCACGCTTACCGACAATGACCTGTTCCACATTGGCAATAATACGCTGCGCTAACTCCTGAACTTGTTCCATTGATGACCTCCGCTCCTTACCTAACTAAAGTAATGCCGTGCTGGTGATATATGATATACTCGAAGCACAGCACCAAGGTTCAAGACCTACATAGACTACAACCGTCTTAATAGCCCCCTGTAAAGCGGACTTCCCCCATTAAGCGGTACTCATGCCAAAGCAATAAGCCCGCTAAGACTTTTGTAGTCTTAGATTTCTGGTAAACTATCCTACAAATTACATATCTTAAGGAGACTACGATGACAGAACTACTAACCCTGACCCCGCGAGGTGAAGCCCTTTCCCGACTCTTAAAAGCCCTCCCAGAAGAAAACCTAAATCCTGAAAACGTCCCCCTGGACAAGTCGCTGGGCCGGGTACTCGCAGAAGACGTGCAAGCCGCACATCCCCTGCCACACTTCGCCAGATCAACAGTGGACGGGTATGCAGTCCGGGCAGGAGATACTGTAGGAGCCAGCGAGTCCCTCCCCGCTTATCTCGAAGTTACCGGCGAGGTCGTTATGGGAGAACCAACAACAATTATAGTTCAAGCTGGACAAGCCGCAATCATCCACACCGGCGGGATGATCCCCCAAGGTGCGGATGCGGTTGTTATGGTCGAACGCACCCAGGAAGCCGTGACCCATACCCAAGGGAGTACAACGCCAACGCCCTGGATAGAAGTTCTTAAGCCGGTAGCCCCCGGAGAAAATGTTATACCCATTGGCGAAGATGTAAAAACCGGCGCCGTCATCATGCCAGCCGGGCATATCTTGCGGGCACAGGAGTTAGGTGGGTTAGCGGCGTTAGGTGTTACCCAGGTCAAAGTCACACAGAAGCCTAAAGTAGCCATCATCTCAACCGGCGATGAATTGGTGCCACCAGAGCAAACTCCTAGACCAAACCAGGTACGGGACATCAACAGTCTCACAATTGGCGCATTGGTGGAACAGAATGGCGCGCTGGCGCAAGCCTATGGTATTGTCAGAGATGATCCGGAAAAGCTCTACAAGATAGCCCGAAAGGCACTCCAAGAGACAGATATGGTTATTATAACTGCCGGTAGTTCCGTCAGTGTACGAGATATGACATCCACAGTTATCAACCGGTTAGGAGAACCCGGCGTCCTGGTTCATGGAGTGCCGGTGAAACCCGGTAAACCCATCATCTTAGGCGTCTGTAATAACAAGCCCGTCTTCGGTCTGCCCGGTAACCCAGTCTCGGCACTGAACACCACCCGGCTCTTTGTAATCCCAACTCTCTGGTACCTGCAAGGAACTGCGCCACCCCGCCCAGGATTTGTACGAGCGCGATTAGGGGCCAATATCCCCGCGCCATCAGGCCGTGAGACCTTTGTAGCCGTGCGTTTGGAAGAACATGAAGGGGAACTGTGGGCCTACCCCAATTTTGGCGAATCCAACTTAATCTTCACCCTGGTACGGGGTGAAGGGGTTGTACGCTTACCCATCGGTGCAACGGGACTATCACAAGACACGCAAGTAGAAGTAGAACTATTACGATGAACCTATTCACAACCGCTTACACCCTGCCAGATGGCGAAATAGAGATAGTTCGCCGCCCTGGTGTTCCAATGCCGGGGACGGCAAACGAAGCCATCATCCAAGCTACGCGGCAAATTCCATATGCAGCACAGGTCTTGGTTATAGGACCTGGAGCTACTGCGACAGCAGCATGGGCAGCGCGTAACAATGCGACCCTCACTTACTGGACCGAGAATATAGCCGAAGCCCACTCGTTAACCGCAACCTTCGAGGGAAACCATTTAACGCTCCCCCAAGCCTATCTCCAAGCCGATTTCAAAGGACTTAAGGCCGGGGAGTTTGACCTTGTACTCTTACATCTACCGAGAGGGCATAACCTACAAGAAGAAATACTAAAACTCGCCGCTGCCGTCCTTAAACCCGGTGGACAGTTAGTGTTTGTCGGGGCAAAACGTGAAGGGGTAAAGAGCGCGCTCATCCTTGCTAAAACCATATTCGGTCGCGCCGGTATCGTCGTCCACAAAGGCAGCTACCATGCGGGGATAGCCCTGCGGCCAAAAAACAAAACCTACACCATTCCCGAATTAACCTATCAAAAATACGAGGTTGTACTTAATGACACACCTATCCCCTTAGTAAGCTGCACCGGCGTCTTTGCTGAAAATCGCCTGGATGACGGGGCGGCAGCCTTAATAGCCGGTATGAAAATTGAACCCGGGGCTAGAGTCCTGGATTTAGGATGCGGGACCGGTGTTGTAGGCTTAATGGCCAGAC
>JAFGKB010000291.1 GCA_016928755.1 Anaerolineae bacterium
ATCCGTGTCCTAGATCCTTCGACAAGTTCAGGACAGGTTGCTTCGGCTGCGCTCAGCATGACGGGTAGGGAAAACTCGGTGAATCTCCGCGTCCTAAAAAAATCCTGTTAATCCTGTCTATTCTTCGCCTCCTCATATCTCCCCTTCAACTCATTCAGGAACTCCGGGTCTGCGTTCAAGTCCTCCCAAATAGCCCGCGCCGTTGTTATCGCTAACCGTGGCCCGCCGCGACTGGTATCTTGCTTTAGATACACTTCTCCCTCAACGATAGGCGCGCCGCTCCTGTCGATAAAATCCTTATTGGCGGTAATAACGTGCCAGGGATTATGCTTCGTGTTCTTATTAAGGTGGAACAGCAATAACTCAAGTTCTTCTGGTTTCATCAGTCTCTCCTCATTGACGTAAGTGCATTGCACTTTCTTAAGTGCGTTGCACCTATCTCTAAAGTGACCTCAATAGTATAATTATACTATAACGACTTGACTTTCCCTAATTTTTTCATATACTCATTAAATGAGTATTCAGAAAATAAGTATTATTTCCTAGGAGGTGCTATGAAACCCTCAAAATTGTTAAGTTTATTTTTTGTATTGCTTACAGTACTTGCCTTCACCGCTTGTAGCTCAAATCCATCCCAAATGGAAGATACCGAAGCTGCCGGTGAGCGTGGTATCTCTGCTAATGAGATCACGGTTGTGGATGCTCGTGGTCGTACTGTAACCTTAGCACAACCGCCGGAGCATATCATTATCACTGGTAGGGCACACTTTATGATCACCGATAGTGCATATCTCTTTCCCCAGGCCCAAGACCGTGTGATCGCATTGTCTGGCCCCCAACAACGTCCAGATAGTGAGTTCTTGGCATTGTTGGACCCTGATTATGCATCTAAAGCAACACTTGCCATTGACCCTGATGTTGAGGAATTGGCAGCGCTGCACCCTGACGTTGTATTGCTTAAGAGCTACTTGACCGAGCTTGGTGATGCATTGGAAGCCGTAAATATTCCGGTAGTCTACCTGGATTTGGAAACTCCAGAGCAGTATGCCCGCGATTTGGCAATCTTGGGCCTGCTATTTGGGGATAGTGACCGTGCTGATGAAGTTTGGGGGATGTATGAAGCACTTACCACACAGATGACCGAGGCTTTAAAAGGTGTATCTGAGGACGAAAAGCCGCGCGTCCTATTACTGCAATACTCTGCCAAGGGTGATGAGATTGCCTTTAAAGTCCCCCCGGAATCCTGGATACAGACACAGATGGTCGTAAGGGGAGGGGGAACCCCTGTATGGGAGTCGGTAGCCGAGGAGGGTGGTTGGACTGTTGTTAATCTGGAGCAAATTGCTGCCTGGGATCCCGATCAGATTTACATTATTAACTACTTCGATGATGTAGAGGCTACCGTTGCCGGTATCCTGAGTGATCCTAAATGGGAGGGTCTCAAAGCCGTTGCGGAGGGAGAGGTCTATGCTTTCCCGAAAGACTACTATAGCTGGGACCAACCTGATACCCGCTGGATGTTGGGATTGACCTGGATTGCCGGCAAGATACAGCCGGAACGCTTTGCTGTGGATACGGAGCAGGAATTCTACAAATTTTACGAGACGATGTATAATCTCAATAAAGATGTGGTCCAAACCCATATCGTGCCGCTTCTTGAGGGTGATACCTGGTAGAAGCGAGTTCTTAAGCAATGTGAGTATAGTGTGAACCAACGAAAACAGCGTTTCCTGATTCTCGGTTGTCTATTTCTTGTTTGTCTTACCGTCTCGGTATTTATTGGCCGTTATCCTGAACCTTATCTGACACCCATATCGGTGTTAAGAACCGATACAATGGCGCAGCGCTTGGTGCTTTACCTGCGCATACCGCGTATTTTGGCGGCTTGTATGTTAGGGATGACCCTGGCCGCCGCCGGGACGGTCTTGCAGATGATCTTCCGCAATCCGTTAGTAGAACCTGGTTTTCTGGGCGTTTCACAAGGGGCGGCCTTTGGTGCTGCCCTTAGCATTGTCTGGCTAGGGTCTTCGGGTATTACAACCCAGGTCCTGGCTGCTTTCTTTGCCAGCCTGGGGCTGATTCTGTCCTATCTGTTGGCGCGCTATATTCGCTATGGGGGCTGGACGTTACGTCTGGTCTTGGCCGGTATCGCGGTTTCCGCTCTCTTCTCATCGGGCAATGGCTTGCTGAAATATGTGGCCGACCCCTTGACCGAATTGCCGGAGATTACCTTCTGGATGCTCGGTGGGCTGTGGAGCATCACGTGGGATGAGGTATCGTTAATTGCCCCTATTGTCCTGGTTGCCTTAATCATAATCTTCATGATGCGCTGGCGGCTGAACTTACTCTCATTGGATGACGAGACCGCCTTTTCCCTGGGAACTGCCCCGGCCCGTGAGCGTGCAGTCCTGTTGTTTGCTGCTGTATTGGCCACGGCTGCGGTAGTCTCCGTGTCGGGCATTGTGGGGTGGGTGGGCCTTATCGTTCCCCATATAACCCGCCGTATCTTTGGTGCCGATGCCCAGTGGGCCATCCCCGGCGCGTTGCTCCTGGGTGGTATTTTCGTCATTCTTTGCGATAATATTGGGCGGGCTGCCCTGGCCGGTGAGATACCCTTGGGTATTCTCACCTCGTTAATTGGCGCGGCCTTGTTTGTCTTTACAATGGTCCGCCCGCAGCCCCAAGAGAGTGTATAAAGCATGATACCTGCGATTATTTCACTATCGGATATTCACTTTAGCTATAATGGGCATACCCGTACCCTGTTTTCCGGGTTGTCCCTTGATGTCTTGCCGGGGACCGTCACTGCGATTCTCGGCCCTAATGGTGCCGGCAAAACCACACTGCTCCACTTAATCCTTGGCATTCTTGTTCCCTCCCAGGGTACTGTGTTGTTAGCGCAACGCCCCCGGAATGCCTATTCCCGGCGTGAAGTCGGTAAGTTGGTGGGCCTGGTCTTACAAAATGAGGTTATCCCCTTTAACTTCACCGTTTTGGAATATGTGCTATTGGGACGTGCTCCCTATTTGCAGATGTTACAAATCCCTGGCCCTGATGACCTGCGCGTTGCGGAGTCTGCATTGGAGCAGGTAGGTATGACCCATATGCGGCAGCGCTCTATACAGGCCCTCAGTGGCGGTGAGCGACAATTGGTGATGGTGGCTCGTGCCCTGGCTCAGCAGCCGCGTATCTTGCTGCTCGATGAGCCGACCTCACACCTGGACTTGGGGAACAAGGGGCGGGTGCTTTCAATTATGCAACAACTTGCTGCTCAAGGCGTAACCGTGGTCTTCACTACTCACGAGCCGGATTTAGCGGCCTCGGTTGCGCAATTTGCCGTTCTTATGCGGTATGGGACTACCCTGGCCAGCGGTTCTATGGACCAGGTATTCACCACAGATAACCTTACCCAAACCTACGACGCCCCGGTGCAAGTCATCGAAGTCATGGGCCGCCGCATGGTACTCCCTCCATACCCCACCACCAATGTAGGGCAAGTTGCTAACTTGCCGCCTGTAGGGTAAGTTGCTAACTTGCCAGAATTAATCCCTATCCTATGACAAAATGTATTATAATACTCATATGGAAACTGTAACCAATTGGATTCAACTCTGGCGCGACCTGGTAGAAGCGCGTTACCAGCATGGCGCACCGCAGATAGAAGACGAAGTTGTGAATGACCGCTGGCAGGAACGTGCTCGCCGCTACCACCGCAAAGTGGAACTGCGCTGGCAAAAGCCGGATATTATCCGCGAGTTCTTGATTGATCACCTCAAAGAGACTCCTGACGCAACACTCTTAGACATCGGTGCTGGTACCGGGGCCTGGGCATGCGTGTTAGCCCCTTATGTGCGCACACTGACCGCTCTGGACCCTTCGGCGTCAATGCTTGGAGTCTTAAAAGAAAAC
>JAFGKB010000292.1 GCA_016928755.1 Anaerolineae bacterium
GTTGATCTGATCTTCGGTTTACCTGGGCAGTCTGTGTCTAGTTGGGCCGCTACGCTTGAACATATCCTGGAACTTGCCCCGCAACATTTGTCCCTCTATTCGCTGACCCTTGAGGAAGAAACGCCATTGGCCAGGGCTATAGATGCAGGGGAGTTGCCGGAACCTGACCCTGACCGGGCCGCGGATATGTACGAACTGGCCTCTGAATATCTATTAAAAGCGGGTTTTTGGCAATATGAAGTATCTAACTGGGCCAGGGGAACCGGCGATGCTGCTGAGGTTTGGGCTTTGCCTCCTAGTGGGGCCAGTGAGGGAATCAGTCCCTGGATTTGTACGCATAATCTGAACTATTGGCGTAATCGTCCTTGGTTGGGTATCGGAGCCGGGGCCTATTCGTGGCTTGATGGTCACCGCTGGAATAACTATAGTCACCCACGAGATTATGTTGCTGTCGTGCAGGCGGGCCGGCATCCGGTGGATGAGGTCGAGAGTATCTGGCCGGCACTGGAACGCGGGGAGACTCTGATGATGGGCTTGCGCCTGGCAGAAGGGGTGGAAGATAACCGGTTCCGTTGTCGTTTCGGTATGGGCATGGTGGCCCTCTATGGATCAATTATCGCGGATATGGTAGAGCTAGGATTGTTAATCTGGGATGGTAAACGGGCACGTCTGAGCACCAAGGGCCGTCTATTAGGTAACCGGGTGTTCGGGGCATTTTTACCAGAATGAAGGTGTATTGCACTTTCTTAAGTGCCCGTGATTTCTTAATCACGCAGCACCTGGCCATTATCCTTAAACCCCTTGCTGGCGTTGTACCACATCTCGAATTTCACCAACGAGTGAGGCGGTGTTTAGAGTCTTCAGCAAATAGCGGGTTGCCCCTTCTTCCTTTGCCTGATCTTCCTCTTTGCTATCGGGATATGAGGTTAGGATAATAATTGCGCTTTGGGGCTTGGCGTTATGTAAAGCTTTTAAGGTCTCAATTCCTGCTGACCCTTTGATTTCCAACAGGATTACGTCTGGACAATTGAGTCGGGCGCTTTGTACTGCATACGAATAATTCCCCGTGCTGTCCACAATTTGCAGGTCTCTTGTGTGGTTTAACCGGTCTTCAAGAGCCTGGCGCACTAATTCGTGCTCTTCTACAATCAATATACGTATCATACAAATCCAGTATAAAACGTTTTCATCGGTCAGGAAGTGGCATTTTTCCCTTCATTGTAAGATGGATGATAGACCAGAATTTAGCAAATCTTTAATCTGTTGACTTTTTATTGAAATCCTTTACAATAACTTCCCATAGTTTGCCCCTTTGACGGCCTTGGGGCCGTCTTTATTATGCTAGGTGTGAGTACTTTTTGGGAGGACAAAGATTAATGAAAGAATACACCACGCAATACTTACGAAATATTGCTCTAATCGGACATGGTAGTTCAGGAAAGACAACGCTCACGGAGTCGATGCTTTTCCTAAGTGGCGCTGTTAACCGGCGCGGAAAAGTGGAGGAAGGTACAACTGTAACTGACTTTGACGAAGAAGAAATTCGCCGTTCCATTTCTTTGAGCACTGGACTCGCCCCCATAGAGTGGGGCAAGTATAAGCTCAATATTATGGATACACCTGGGTATACTGACTTTGCCGGCGAAGTCAAAAGCGCGTTACGGGCGGCCGACTTGGCTTTGTCTGTTATTGACTCATCTTCAGGTGTCGAAGTGGGCACCGAGTTGACCTGGGCTTATGCCAATGAAGAAGGCGTCCCACATATGGTGCTTGTTAATAAGATGGACCGTGAAAACGCTAACTTCGATAGGGCTATGCAGTCTTTAGAGACTAGCTTCCCTAATCAGGAGTTCTTGCCGCTTTTAATCCCCATTGGCCGCGAGGCTGATTTTGCCGGTGTGGTCAATTTGCTGGAAAAGAAAGCCTATATGGGTACAGATGGCAAACCGGCTGATATTCCTGCTGACATGGTTGACCGTGTGGATGAACTTTACACACGTATCGTGGAAGCTGCGGCTGAGAGTGATGAAGAGTTGATGATGAAGTACTTTGAGGATGAGCCGTTGACGGCGGAAGAAGTAGCCAATGGTCTGCGTCAGGTCATCCTTGATGGGTCTTTTATTCCTGTCCTTGCCGCTTCTGGTGGGAGTGTCATCGGTGTAAAGGCTTTGCTGTCCTTGCTAACTTTGGCCGCCCCTTCCCCAGATGCTCATGCCTTTAAGGCTAATGATGATGCCGACGAATTCGAGGTTAGTGATGATTCACCGGTTGCCTTGTTGGTCTTCAAGACAACCGCCGACCCCTATGTGGGAAAATTGACCTATTTCCGTGTCTATGGTGGCGTTGTGAATTCTGGCGATGTCCTTTATAACATGCGGGCTGCGACTGATGAACGCCTCGGCCAGATTTATGTAATGGTCGGTAAGGAACAGATTTCTGTCGATAAACTGCACGCCGGTGATATCGGTGCTGTGGCTAAGATGGGTGAGGCTCTGACTGGGGATACGCTGTGTAATAAGTCCAAACAACTGACTATCCGTGGGCCTCTGTTCCCTAACCCGCTGTACAGTGTGGCTATTTATCCTAAGACCAAGGGTGATACCGCTAAGATGGGGTCTACCCTTTCTCGTATTTGTGAGGAAGATCCCACTTTGCATTGGAATCAAGACTCCACGACTCATGAAACGATTCTTTCTGGTATGGGCGATGCCCATGTTGATACTGCTGTACGGCGTATACAAGGGCGTTTCGGCGTGAACTTGGAAATTCGCCCGCCGAAAGTGCCCTATAAAGAAACTGTCACCGCAGCCGCCAGTGCCCAATACCGCCATAAGAAGCAGAGTGGTGGCTCTGGCCAGTTCGCCGAAGTTCATATGCGGATTGAGCCTTTGGGGCGCGATGAGGGCTTTGATTACGTTTGGGAGGTCTTTGGTGGGCGTATTTCATCTTCGTTTATGCCTTCGATTGAAAAGGGTATCAAATCCGTTCTCTTCCAAGGTGTAATTGCCGGTTATCCCATTGTTGATGTCCGAGTTGCTGTCTTTGATGGTAAGGAGCACCCTGTAGACTCCAAAGATATTGCCTTCCAGATTGCCGGGCGTGAGGCATTTAAATTAGTGTTCAAGAATGCCAAGCCGTCGTTGTTAGAACCTGTTTATTCATTCGATATTACGATTCCTGATGAATTCGCCGGTGCTGTGATGTCTGATTTGAATACCCGGCGTGCTCGTGTTCAAGGTATGGACCAGGTTATGGGCAAGGCCGTCATTACGGCCCATGCTCCCCTCGCCGAGATGCAGCAATACGCAACTAACCTGCGTGCCATCACCCAGGGCCGTGGCATCTACTCTATGGAATTCTTGCGCTATGATGTTGTTCCTAGCCACCTTACCCAGGAGATTATAGCGGCAGCTAAAATTGAGGAAGAAGAGGAATAGCATTCTCTCTTTACCCCAGGTTTGTTCTCCTGGAGTTTCATATGGTGAATCAACAGCCCCTTGCTATGTGCAAGGGGCTGTTTTTGTTTGACACGGGTTATAGTTGTCACTATAATAGATTAGGTTCTAGTTTTTTGAAAAACTTATCTTGTGTAGGTGATTGTGAAGGAATATAAAATTGTTTTCGAGCCTTCTGGGCGTTCCGGTTTGGTATCTAATGGCATTACAGTGCTTGATGCCGCTAAACAACTTGGTGTGGGGTTGGAATCTGTCTGTGGCGGTTTGGGCACGTGTGGCAAGTGTTTGGTCCAGATCGAAGAGGGTTTTTTCTCGAAACACAATTTGCATTCGAGCTTTGAGCATCTGACTGCTATGACCCCGGCTGAAGCTACCGTTATGCAGCGCTTAGGCTTATCCAACAGCCACCGCTTGGCATGTGAAGCCCGGATAATGGGTGAAGTTTTGGTGACTATCCCCGAAGCCAGCCGGCCCCAAAAGCAAGTGATTCGTAAAAATGTTACCAGCACTATTATGCCGGTTGATCCGGTCATTGAGTTGTATCATATAAAGCTCGCCCCCCCACAACTGGGTGACCGATCCGAACAAGAACGTGTTTTAACTACGTTACAAGAGGTTGGCTTAGGTGGTGTTAAATTTGCATACCCGGCGCTGTTGTCATTAGCCAAAATCCTACGGCAGGGGAATTGGGAGATCACAGTTACGGTATGGGATAAATCCTTGATTTTGCGGGTGCAGCCGGGTTTCTGCCAGCAACCCCTAGGATTGGCTGTTGATATTGGCTCGACAACACTGGCCGCCTATCTCTGTGATTTGGAGGCCGGAGCTATTGTGGCGACGGCATCGGCGATGAATCCCCAGGTCACATATGGTGATGATATTATGTCGCGTATCTCCTACGTTTCTGAACAGCCGGCCGGCCTGGCGCGTTTGCATCAGGTTGTTATTGATGCCATCAATGACTTGGCTGTTCAGGCTACTGCTCAAGTTTCGCGTTCGGTGGAGGATATTGTCGATATTGTGTTGGTGGGTAATAGTGTGATGCATCACCTATTGCTTAATTTGGATCCATCTCCATTGGGTGTTATTCCATTTACGCCCACTGTGGGGCAGGCGATTGATTGTTTTGCCAATGATTTGGGATTGCGCTTAAACCCAGGTGCCAGGGCCTATGTTCTGCCACTTGAAGCCGGCTTTGTCGGAGCCGATAATGTGGCAGTTCTCCTGGCGGAGTCGCCACACCGTCAAGACGCCGTTACGTTAATCATTGATGTGGGGACGAATGGAGAAATAGTTCTTGGTAATACCTCGCGTCTGCTCTGTACTTCAGCGGCTACCGGCCCGGCTTTAGAAGGGGCACAGATTACTCATGGGATGCGGGCGGCTCCTGGTGCGATAGAACGTGTGCGTATTGATCCCCAGACACTTGCTGTGCGTTTTAAAGTTATCGGTCAGGACCTGTGGAGCGATGAACTAGATGCTTGGGACATTGAAGCGCGGGGGATTTGCGGCTCCGGTATTTTGGAGGCTGTGGCCGAGATGTTTACTGCCGGGATACTAGAATCTAATGGGCGTTTTAATAAGCACTTGTCATCACCGCGTCTCGTGCAACGGGGGCGCAGCCGTGCTTTTGTGATAGCGGATGCCACGCAATCAATAACCGGTAAGCCCATTATCATCAGTCAAAGTGATGTCCGGGCTATACAATTGGCTAAATCAGCCGTTTATGTCGGTGCTAAGTTCTTAATGCAGGAATTTGGTGTAAAATCTGTGGATAGAATAGTATTAGCCGGGGCTTTTGGCAGTGTGCTAGATGCCCAGCGGGTGATGAATATCGGGATGATTCCTGATTGTGATCTAGTAAATGTGCATTCTGTGGGGAATGCGGCCGGGAAAGGAGCATGTATTGCCCTTTTAAACAAGGCTAAGCGACAAGAATCTTCAGAGCTTGCCCTGTGGGTAGAACACATTAATACATCTTCTAAAGATGAATTCCAGGATGAATTTGTCGCTGCTCTGGCTATGCCGCATGCTGTAGACCCTTTTCCACATGTAGTCTTAAAACAGAAAGGAGATAAATGATTATGGTAGAGGAAAAAAAGATAGTATCCATTAATCCTGATTTGCTGGAAATCCTTCGTGACCCGCTTGCGGTGCAAGATAAAGAGAAGTATGGAGCAGACCCTGGTCGCCTCGAATTGGTACATAATTGTTGGTTGGTTTCTAAGGATACAGGGCTTAAATACCCAATTTCTGAGGGTATCCCGGTGATGTTAATTGAAGAGGGCATGAAGTGGAAAGATGTGGCGGTCGCGGATTTGCCTGTACCTCCACCTCCATTGGGTGCGACTTCACCGGCTCCTGTAGAGGATGAAGAGACCTCAATGCTCAAAGCTGGGTGTGAGACCGATATGTTCCCTGGAACCCTGGTTTATATTATTGCCGGTGTATTGACCTTTGTCTTGGTTGTCATGTTGCTCCGGGGACGGCGTAAAGTGTGCCACGAGCAGGTAGAGGTGACAGATAATTAATATGGACGCATTGAAAGAGCGTATTCGTCGTGAGGGGAAGAACTTGGGGCGTGGTATCCTCAAAGTTGATAGCCTTATTAACCATCAGATAGATCCTGTGTTAATGATGAAGACCGGTCTGTACTTTGCCCAGAACTTCGGGGATACACATCCTACCCGAATTCTAACGGCTGAAGTTTCGGGCATAATCCCGGCACTGGCGACCGGATATGCTATGCAAATCCCGGTTGTTTATGCCCGTAAACATAAGCCGATTACAATGCAAGAGCCTGTATTGGTTGAATTCGCCCCCTCACACACTAAAGGGGGTGATGTTGCGTTAATGGTTTCCCCGGAGTTCTTAAGCTCAGAAGATCGCATTTTGATTATTGATGATTTCTTGGCTACCGGGAAGACGATTTCTGCCCTCGTGCGTCTTGTGCAGTCTGCCGGTGCGGAATTAGTCGGCATTGGTACCCTGGTCGAGA
>JAFGKB010000293.1 GCA_016928755.1 Anaerolineae bacterium
GCATTGTTTTGGCTTTAGGTTTAGATATCGTATGTAATTTTTGACGTGTAGTATAATTGTGTTAACTTTAAGGTATCACGGACTTATAGGATGTTTAAGGATGCAAAATAATGAGATGACTGTTGCTTACCCCCGCCGTAATTTCCGGCGGCGTATTGTCCGGTTATTAGGCCGGCTGTTGTTGCCTTTGCTTTCACGCACAGAGACCCGTGGGTTCGATAATTTCCCTAAACATGGGCCTTTATTGGTTGTCGGTAATCATATTGCTGCGGTAGAGGTAATATTAATGGTGGTGTATGCCCCTTGGCAGCTTGAGATGCTAGGGCCTGGGGATATTCCACCGCGTCCGTTTATGGATGCCTTTGCCAGTTTCTACGGATACACGCCTATCAACCGGGGAAATATGGACCGGGTCGCTTTAGCGAAGCTGTTGAGTGTGTTAAAGCAGGGTGGTGTTGTGGGGATGTTCCCAGAGGGCGGTATCTGGGATACCGGTGAGAAGCCGGCTAAACGTGGTGTTGCCTGGTTAAGTTATCAGGCGCAAGCCCCAATTCTGCCTATTGGCTTCGGCGGTTTGGAGGGGGCATTGACTAATATGTTGAGTTTCAAGCGTCCAAAGTTAGCGATGAATGTAGGTGAACTTATTCCCCCCGTTGCGCTCCCGCCTGGTGTTCCGCGCCGGGATGCGCTTCAAGAGGCTTCCGGCCACGTTATGGCGGAGATTAACCGCCTTATCCCTGCTGAGTTCAAATCCCAACTCCCGGCTATTGTGGATGAGCGCTTTGAATTGAAGTTGAAGGTTTATAACAGTGATGGTAAGACCGTCTCTGTCCCAGACACGGTCGCCATACGCCATACTGATGCACTCTGCAAGCTTTTCTACCGTCCCGCAATTCTTAATGTGTTCGCCCGTGATTTGCGGTTGCCGGTCCACGCCTTTGTGACCCGCGACCCCGCGCCGGATGCTGTCGCCAGGGATATTGAGCCAATTCTGCACTACCTGGAGAATGAGAACCCGGCCTTTTTTACCTACCGTTTTGACGGCGAAGGCGTGGAAATGGAGAAGAGTCTGCGTGAGTTGCGTGCCCTGGCATTGTGGGCCGCGGAACATAATTACACATTAGATATCCAGCCCATTCGGCGTTACCGTATCGTCGAAGAAAGTAAGGAAATTGTGGATATAGCGCCGCCACAGGCGCATAAGTGGTAGTTCTTTTTGGAGGATGATTATTGTGAAAACTCTTGGCTTTCTTTTTGTGTATGCTAAACGTTATTGGCGTGCATTAACCATTACAGTTATCAGTATGGTCTTATTGGTGGGTGTGCAATTACTTGCACCCTGGATTATCAAGACCCTAATCGCGGCTGTCCAGAATCAAGTAGTGGGTCAGGCATCTCTGACCCTTACCACCCGGCTGGCACTTTTATCTCTAGGGGTTTATCTGGCCCGCGCAGTCTTGCAGTTTCTGCGCAGCTATATGGCACATGTGGCGGGGTGGGGGGTAGTCGCCGATGCCCGCCGCGATATTTATGACCATCTACAACGGCTTTCTTTACGCTTTTACGAGGATAAGCAGACAGGGCATTTGATGTCCCGTGTGATTAACGACTCGGATATGTTCGAGCGATTGATCTCTCATGCTATCCCGGATGTGACGGTTAACGTTTTGACGTTTGTGGGTGTCAGCGTGATGTTGTTTAGCATGAACCACCAATTGATGTTATTGAGCCTGATCCCTATCCCTTTTGTTTTCCTGTCCATGCAGGGGTTTTCCAAGTACGTACGGCCGGCTTTCCGCGAGCGACAGAAAAAGCTCGGTGAACTTAACGCCACGCTCAATGATAATATCTCCGGCATCCGAGAGATCAAGGCTTTTACCCGTGAGGATGTGGAGGCTACCAGGATAGGATACCATATCGACCTCTATCGTGATTCCTTGTTACATGCGTTACGGTTGATGGCGACGTTTCGGCCTTTTATTGAGTTAACCTCATCCCTGGGCACGATTATTATTATTTACTTCGGTGGCCGGATGGCGATGGCCCAACAGTTGCCGATTGAAGACCTGGTGGCATTCTTCCTCTACTTGGATCTGTTCTACCAACCGGTACGCGCTTTGAGCGATGCATGGGAACAGGTGCAGGAGTCACTGGCCGGTGCGGAACGGGTCGCGGAGTTATTGGATGAGAAACCCGATATTCAGGATAATTCCCATGCCGTTGAGTTAGATGGTGATGTTGAGGGGCATATCCAGTTTAAGGATGTCACTTTTTACTATATCCCCGGCGAGAATGTTCTTGAGCATATTCAGTTGGATGTCCCGGCTAATTCAGTGGTGGCGTTGGTTGGCCCTACCGGGGTGGGAAAGTCCACGTTGGCCAGTTTAATCCCTCGCTTCTACGATGTGTGTGAAGGAGCGATTATGCTTGACGGCTATGATATCCGTGATTTGACTTTGCGCAGTCTACGCCGCCAAATTAGCATTGTGTTGCAAGATGTCTTCTTGTTCCACGGTACGGCGCGGGACAATATTCTCTTTGGCCGTCCTGGGGCTACGGAAGCGGAGGTTATCGAGGCGGCAAAGGTGGCTAACGCTCACGATTTCATTATGCGTTTACCGGATGGGTATGATACGCTCCTGGGTGAGCGAGGTGTTAAATTGTCCGGCGGGCAGAAACAGCGGGTTTCTATTGCCCGTGCGGTGCTCAAGGATGCCCCTATTTTAATCCTTGACGAGGCGACTTCATCAGTAGATACCGAGACCGAGTTGTTAATCCAACAGGCATTGGAGCGGTTGATGCAGGACAAGACGACGATTGTTATCGCGCACCGGCTCTCTACCATTCGTAATGCGGATATGATCGTTGTTTTGGAGGGAAATCGTATCTGTGAGCAGGGAACTCACGAGGAGTTGATGGCCCTGGATGGCCTCTATCGCCATTTGAATGAGGTGCAGCGGAAGATAGAGTAAATATTAGGAATAGTAAAATATGCTATACTAGGTATTGCTCAAGTTGAATAAAGATCTTCTACCGGTCACAAACTGGATTTTTGGGCACCATTCTATCGCCTGTAACCGTTTCTCGCGTTATCTGTGTTTGCTCTATGTTACGCTTTTATGTAAGAGGAGAGAGATGCCGGTTAATCATTGCCCGCAAAGAGAACATCATAATTGGATTAGAAGTTTGTGGCTGCTCCTGGGGCTGCTGTGGTTAGGGCTAAGCCAGCCAGTTGTTGCTGCACCGTTATCCAACTTTGATCGCCTTCCACTCTCTCAGTACGATGTTCCGCCGGAGTACCAGATGCGTTTTTCGCACCTCTCCATTGAGGATGGGCTTTCACATGGCATGGTATTACGTATTGTGCAGGATGACTTGGGATTTATGTGGTTCGGTACGGCTGATGGTTTGAACCGCTATGACAGTCATACATTCAAAGTCTACAAGTCCCGTTCCGGTGATGCCGGTTCGTTGCGCTCTGATTCGATTTGGGCGTTGTATGTGGATCAGGCGGGAATGTTGTGGGTGGGAACGGAAGGCGGCGGGTTGCAGTATCTTGATCGAGACTCAGATA
>JAFGKB010000004.1 GCA_016928755.1 Anaerolineae bacterium
GAAAACGTCAAAGCTACATTTGACCAGATAGAACGTTTCTTACAAGAGACAGACTTCACCCCGGTTATTGTGGGCCTTGGCGAGATGGGACCGATGCGGGGCTATATTGATGTTACCGGGTTCGACGGCCTGGTCTCTGCCGGGGGAATGGCACCTCGTTATGCCGGGCTTTACAATCCAAGCCAGAGCGACCTGGATAAATTTGCAATGCTTGAGACTATTGAGCGCATCGTGGACCGGGAAACCTTCCAGGCCGATTTTGGTGGTATCCCAGAGCACTATGAGCAATTCCCCGCTTACTTACTGGTTGCCAAGGAAGGGTATGTTTTTCGCGGGGTTGGCAGTATGTCACGCCCATTGCACAAAATTCCCTATTATGATACGGCTATCCCGCTACATACATCTTTAGGTACGGCCAATAGTATCGTTGATGTCGCCAAGCTGGTTTTAGACGGGTTGCGCCACAGAAAAGTAGCTTTAATCCTTGCAGAAGGGGTGGGTTGTGAGACTTTCCCCCTTAACCATATCGGGATTTCCAATACTTACCGGTGGCACAGTTACACCTCTGGAGATCAGCAATATCTGGCCTTGACCACGGGAAAACATTTCACAGAGCGACCTTATAACTTGGCCTATCGTTACTATGTGGCGGATGATGAACAAAAACCCTACCCATTCTCCGGAATCTACAATGAGATACCAGAAGATACTATAGGGGAACGGTATCACGGGAAGAGTGCTGCGGTAGGGAACCGTGGCATGCTCACCAATTTGGCCTCTGGGGCCGACATCTCTTTAGAGTGTTTCGTGCGTGCCCTCTATAATCACGGGGCAATGGCCGTGCTTAAAGTCTGAGTCTGCTTAAAGACCGGGTTTTTGCCTCATGGTGAAACCCGGTCTTTGATTACGACTAAGTTAATAGCTAAAACTCAGGCCAATAGGGTTTCACCTCTAACCCTGTACGCCGGTGAACAGCTTCGGCCAGACGTTCCAGAACATAAGGAAGCACTCTTTCTACACCACTGTCCGGCACCGGGTAATCGGTACTGTAGATTTGTACCTGGCGCGGCTGGATACGCACGAGAGCATCTACCCAGGCATCAAAGGCGGCCTCTTTGATATTGCTCACCACACCATCAATTAGAACACTCTGGATGACAACACCGGGGATTTCTGCAAGATTATCAATAATTCTGTCTAGGTCTAGCCCCGCAGCCGGACAGTTAATACGGTTCCAGGTGAGAATGTCCCCGGCATCCAGTTTCATAATGGGGGCATCAAAGAACGCTAAAGCATTTTGAATCTGTGAGTATTGCACCGTGGTAGAGTTCGAGAAAAGAGCCAATTTTACAGCCGGGCATAGCCGGTCTCGTATTTGAGATACCGCCTCAACGACACTCCCGAAATGCGGGTGCAGAGTTGGCTCACCATTCCCCGAAAATGTAATGGCGTCGATTCTGGGATTCTTTCGCAGTGCAACTTCGATAGCTTTCAGGATTTGGGAGATGTCGGAAAATGTCTCACCTACCGGGGCCATAGTCTTAACCTGGGTTGCGCCATAATGGCAATACACACAGTCAAAAGAACATAGTTTGTGCTTGACCGGCAGTATGTTGACGCCCAGGGAAAGGCCAAGGCGACGGGAATAGAGTGGCCCATAGGTGATGCCCGTCTCCAAGGGTAATACGTACATTGAAGAATTACTCCCCCATAATCTGAACTACTAATTTGCGCGAGCGTGGTCGAGTGTCAAAATCCAGGAATATTAGCTGCTGCCAGGTCCCTAAAGTAAGACGCCCACCCACAAAAGGAACGGTAAGTGATGGCCCCACGAGCGCAGCACGGATATGGGAGCTTCCGTTATCATCTCCCCAACGTAGATGGTGGTGGTAATCACGACGCAGCGGGGCCAGGTTTTCCAGAACCTCTTGGAAATCCCGGAGTGCCCCGTTCTCATACTCTATGGTCGTCAAGCCGCCGGTTGAACCGGGACAGAAGATAGTGACAATCCCGGCTTGCAATTCCGACTCCCGTATTAGTAGTTGTATCTGTGTTGTAATATCCTGTATATCCGTAAAGCCCTGCGTTGCCAAGTCCAATTCACGAGTGATAACCATTGCGCCTCCCCATATTTAAAAGTTGCTCTCTTTTAGTATTACGGGTAAAAAGATAGTCCCTGGTTTTGAAGCTACCATTACAACGACTATATTTGATTGATTTTGTAACGGCTCTATGTTTCCCGCAGAGTCAATGCCCCGCACAGAGAACGCATTTTCGCCACTGTGTTGTAATGTAAACCGCCATTGATTGAGTTCAAGAGTCTGCACCGCATCAACCTCATACCATTCGATTTGGGAAGAACGATGCCAAAGTCTTACTTCTTCCACACCGGTTTGAGCATCAACCGTCGTCCAGTTAATAGTAATTGTTTCCCCCGCTGTCAAAGGACCGGTCAGTTCTATCGTGGTTTCAGGAGGGGTAACATCAGGAACTTGTAATCCACCTACAGGTTCCTGAGTCGTTGGCCGGATATAGGTGGGAATAGAAGCTGAAAACACATCATAATAGCTATTAATCAACGTATCCCAAGTTGTATCGGCTAGAAATTGTAGTTGCTCAGGCGTATACAAGTCACGTAACCGTAAGTTACGCCGTACTATGATAGATGCAGAAATGGGAGATGTCTCGGTGAGCATAATTGAGAATTCCAGGTCTTCACCTAGTGGTAGGAATATGGATAGTCCATGCGCATTATCCAAATCCCAGAAGTGGTTGGGCATAGGCCAGGGATGCCCGCTGCGATGCGCTTCTGCAATAACTGCATTATCTAATGCCATCATTACCGCTTCCGCCTTAGCCAACACTGTTGTTTCTGTAAACTGAGTAGACAAGTTAAGAGCCAAATCATACAAATCTACAAAACCCTCACGATAAGGATCGATCTCAAAATCACTGTTATAATCAATTTTCTGCGCTAGTACGTAGGCTTGATGCAGATTCTCAGCTTGATAGGGGATGGCTAACACATCCATTAACGCCAGGGCTAAACTATCCGCCGCCTCGGCAACAGGTGTTAAAGCCGCTAAGTCTACTGCTGAGATTGTAAAAGGATGACCTTTAGGCGGAGTAGCTGTTGCATAAGCCTGAACTAAGGCGTTTGCCATTTGTTCTGGTTCGAACTCAGGTGCAATGTTACGGATAACTCTTATATACCGATTATCCGGTCCAGATGGAGCCCAGCCAAGATTTTGCGCAGA
>JAFGKB010000005.1 GCA_016928755.1 Anaerolineae bacterium
CCGGTGCGTTATCCCTTCTGGGGAGTCAACAGTACAGTTTCCGGCGTAGGTTATAACCTGGCAAAGGCACTGACAACATTAGGGGATAGAGTTAACTTTATCTCTATTATAGGGAAAGATATGTATGGTAAACTGGTACTGGACACATTGCAGGCGGAACATATTCCTAGAAACTTCGTATTAACCCATATGGAACAAACTGCACAATCGGTCATTCTTTATGACGACAATGGACAACGACAGATTAATGTTGACCTGAAAAACATCCAGGAACAGAACTACCCGGAAGATTCTTTCAATCAAGCATTAAAAGGCTGCGCCCTGGCCGCGTTGTGTAATATCAACTTCTCCAGGCACTTCCTAAAATATGCAAAACAGCAAGGAATCCCCATAGCCACCGATGTCCATGCTATCGCAGATTTAGAGGATGGGTATAATCAGGACTTCATGAACACGGCAGACATCCTATTTATGAGCAATGAGCTGCTCCCGATGCCCCCAGAGGAGTGGGCCAGGCAAGTTATGAACCGTTTTGGGCCGGAGATTATCGTCATCGGATTGGGCAGCCAAGGGGCTTTACTCGCAGTACGCAGCGACAATGCGATGGAACGCATACCTGCCGTCTATACTCGTGAGGTCATCAACACCATAGGCGCAGGGGATGCTTTATTCTCGGCTTTTATTCACACCTACGCCCAAAGCCACGATCCCTACACCGCCATACAATATGCTACCACTTTTGCTTCTTATAAAATTGGGACTACCGGTGCAGCCGATGGCTTTCTTACAGAAGAGAACCTCGAAAAATGGCACCGGAAAGTCAGATTTGGAATAGCTAGAAAGGAATTACACAATGACAGATAACTCAAACCATAAGATCGTAGAGCAATATAAAACTCCCGGTAATCTCAATGCACGCATAGCCTTACACCAACGCTTCAGCACGAATCACACACCCTGGCATGGATGGGTATTTGAGCACATCTGTGCTCCAGGACTATTGCCGGCTAACGCGCGCATTTTGGAACTGGGAGCCGGTCCTGGCACACTGTGGGAACATAACTTGGATCAAATCCCACCAGACTGGCAAGTCACCCTTTCTGATTTTTCAGCAGGGATGGTAGAAACCCAACAAAAAGCACTGGACAACAACGGGCATAACTTTTCATTCAAGGTTGTAGATGCCCAAGACATCCCTTTTGAAACGGCTACCTTTGATGCCGTTATCGCCAATCATATGTTGTACCACGTTCCTGACCGGGCTAAGGCACTGAGCGAAATGCAGCGGGTCATAAAACCTGGGGGAAAGTTTTTTGCCACAACCGTCGGTGAAATGCATATGCACGAAATGTGGGCACTACTTGATACTTTCATCCCTGGAATCTTGAAACGCGCAAAATCCATCAGCAACGGCTTTACTTTGGAAAATGGCACCCAACAGCTCTGTGAATTCTTCACCGGTATAGAACGATACAACTTCGAAGACAGTTTAATTGTCACAGAAGCACAACCCTTGATAGCCTATGTACACTCTTCTAACACCATGATGGAGGGGGATAAAAATGCAGCGCAGTTCGCTGCATATGAACAAGAGGTCATCCGTCGCATTGAGGAGGATGGTGTTATCAAGATCACCAAGGCCTCTGGAATATTCACCGCAACACGACTATGAACCCATACCTACGGGCAATAGTCTAAACTAAGAGAGAATTAAGATTGAAGCCAAAACCTTTAAACAAAGTAGTATCCCGATTATTGGGATATTGGTTATTAGGACCTATCTTCTTCTGCTTTATGACAATTATCGGTGTCAGCATCTACTTTAGTGTTAAATTCATCCAACAACGCCCGGCAAACCACCAACTATATATAGCGATTCTAACCCTAATCCTATTACACATTAGTGTCATCACAATATGTGTATTAACTGTTAAAAAGCTACAGGGATGGTTTCGTCAATACATTATCCAACCTATAGCACAGTTAAATCAAGGAACCGAAGCCCTAATCGCCAATAATTTCCAGCAAAGTCAGGCTACACTGGATGCGCCGATAAAGGTCAGTGAGATAAACACCTTACGGACCAGCATCCAATATTTAAGCCAGACGCTACAAGCTCGCCAAGAAGCACTGAGAGAAAGTCAAGAACGCATACAATGGCGCAATAAGCAACTGGAGATTTTACACAAAGTAGGCTTAGAAATAGTTACCGAATTAGACCTGGACGCCCGCCTAAAAGCTATCGTCACACAGGCTATTGAAATTACAAATGGGGCATCTGGCGGGCTGTATCTATACCACTCGGAGTCCAATATCTTGGAATGGATGACCGGTGCCGGCGGAGGCAATCCGCCCAAAGGTTCTATTTTACACAAAGGGGAGGGATTATCCGGTAAAGTATGGGAAACCAACACGCCCTTAATCATCAATGACTACGACAATTGGGAAGGACGTATCAAAAACTATACAATACCTGGATACCATCCTTGTGTTGTAGGTGTTCCACTTCACTGGGAAACTCAATTTCTGGGTGTTCTTGTTGTTACTGGGAATGCTCCTAATACATTCACGCAAGAGACCGTTGATGTATTACAGCTCTTCACCTCCCAAGCCGCCAGCGCCATTAACAATGCCCAACTCTTTGCACAAGTACAGACAGAACGGGAACACATTTCCATCCTTTACCAAGCTAGCCAGCTATTAAGTAATGCAACTTCTATGAAAGAGGTTGCCACAGCCGCCTTGGAAATAGCCCCACTCCTTAAAGCCGAAGATGGCAGTTTGATCCTTTTAGACTTCTATGGACAGCCCTTATTCTATTCCACTGCCGAAAAACATAACGAACTATCCTTTAAACAGATTAAGGAATTTTTAACACAAATCACAACCGCTGGCTTGGAAAGCTGGATTTTAGAAAATAGAGAACCGGCACTCATCACAGATATAGAAAATGACCCTCGCTGGTTGCTAATTCCCGAATTTGAACCCCGGCCAATACACGCGGCTATCTGTGCCCCACTTGTTAATTACCGCAATGAGATCTTCGGATTCCTTCTCTATAGCCATTCTCAACCGG
>JAFGKB010000294.1 GCA_016928755.1 Anaerolineae bacterium
GAGAAGGTCCGTTCGGTTCAAAATCTGAACGATGAGATTTTTGAATTACGGGGCAAAGTTCAGGAGTGGGAGCGTGAGTTATGGGTATATAGGGCAGAGATATTGCACTATTGCCTGAAGCGCGATTTTGCCCAGGGGTATGTATTGTTCCGTAAACTATTCGAGCCGGCTCTCCGTAATAACAAGGTTAAGTACGCCCGTATGTTATTGGATACAATGCAGGTTGAGACCTCGGCGATGCGGGGGTGGCAATATGGACTGCCTTTAATTGAGAAAGTTGTGGTTAATACGCCTCAAGAACGCGAATTAACTCGTTCTGAGCTTGAATCTGAGTGGTTGGTTAAGCAAGCCCGTATTTTAAATCGTGAAGGTAACTATGAACAAGCGCGGGCATTGTGTTCCCAGGTATTGGAAGAACCAGTATTAAATATTTGGCTAGAGTTGGAGGCGGCCTCAACATTAGCACGTATTAGTGAGGCGACGCAACGTATTGCGCTGTATGAACGCAGTGTTGAACTGGCGCACCAGGTCGCAGATATTCACCCCAATTTTGAGAGATTGATGCTTACGCAATTAGGCGAATCTTATTCCCGTCAGGGACAGTGGGACAAGGCCCTTGAATATTATAAGCAAGCGTTAGAAATTGCGCAGCAGTTAAAAAATCAGCCGGCCGTTGCCTGGATATTGAATAGTATCAGTGATATCTACCGGCATAACGGAGATGTTGATGAAGCCTATGTCTATTGCTTACGGGGATTACATATTCGCAGGGAACAACAGAGCGAACGTGAAATTGCGGCGAGTTCCTTAACTTTAGGTGATATCTACCGGGATGCTAACCAACCGGTGAAGGCTTTGAGGACATATGAACAGGCAGAGGCCATATACCAACGTTTAGTCGATGCCCAGGGACTTGGTACCGACCAGCTTACACTGGCCCGTATTTTGCAAGAGCAAGGGTATGTCTATTGGCGGTTGCTGTCGGACGAGGAGAAGGCAAATGTCTTTTTCTCAAGGGCACGGGAGATCTACGAGCGATTTGGTAATGAGTACGGCCTCACGTATTCTTATGCCTTGTTTGGGCGCACAAGCCGCACTAATGGCGTTAAAGCCGATAAAATGGGCAACCTTGATGAAGCCGTCAAACTTTATAAAGAATCGGAGGCCCATTATCTTAAGGCTTTGAACCTTGCTGAAAAGGTACAGGATTGGTATCAAGTCGCGGAAATATCCACCAGTTTAGCTGTAGTTTACCATCTCCTGGGTGACTTGGAGAAAATTGAACAGTACCAGCAGCAAGTTGAGGATATAGCCAAACGGTATAACTATAATTTCCTGTTAAGCCGGTTATATGAACACCTAGGCCACACGGCGTGTAGCCAGAAGACGTGGCAAACGGCTGCACAATACTATGCGATGGCGTGCCACTATATGGCCAAGTACACCCGTGCATGGTACCAGCGCACAGTTCACAGTGTGTTTGGTCGCATTATGACTTTACCTTCCACAGAAGCGGTTAATGTGAGCGAAAATATCCTTGAGTACTGGCAAGTGACTGAAAACCTTAGGGAAGAAGTTCCTGAGATCATAGCATTGGCACAAGCTGTTATTGATGTGTTCCATATTACACCAACATAAGGAGTTAATCTATGCCGAGGCAATATTTAAAAGCTATTCCTACGTCGTGGACGTGTATACAGACTTACTTTCGTAATCACCAGGCTATAAACTATGCACTGGATAAACTGCATAAGCTCAACATAGCCGGGAAACATATAACAGTTCTTGATGTCGGTTCTGGAGTCCTGGAACCCTTTATTGTAGGGGCTATGTTGGAGAAATGTCGCCGTGCGGGGCTAATTGGTGATTATAGTGTGGTTTGTTTGGACAAGAGTGAAATTGTCATCAATATCCTTAAGAGCTTGGTCAATTCTGATACACTATCATCTCTTGAGGGGCAGTTGATAACAGATGCGGGCGTGTTATTTGTACTTAATCTTGCCCCCCTCTTCTCGTCCCCAGAGAGTAAGATCAACCCGCATTTAAGTATCCCGGACCGGCTATCACAGCAACTTGGCCAGTTACAAGAACTGGGCTTGCTAGAGCTTCTGGGATTACCGCAACCTGATAGGTCAGATTGGCTGGAAGTATTGGAAACTGAGGGGATGGAGCCTACCCCTGCTATTATCGAGCGACTTTCTTTAAAACAGGGTGATATCCTGACTACCGATACGGACATATTGGAAAAGGCAACGCTGGCGGTCAGCAATTTCTCTTTGCAATACCCAATTATGGACGGCCATACCGGACAAGTGATCGACAAGATAACCCGTTGTTTTGATACCCAAACGGTTTTTGAGAATGCGGGAACTTATGTGACCCAGGCTAAATTTTTAGAAGCGTATCACCGTAATACAAATTCCCCAGCCATTGATTTTACCGAGCTGGCTATTCGTGAGATGGATGCCGTCCCTTATGTGGATGATGCAAATGGAGCACTGCGTTTGCGTGTCCGGACGGATATTCTGCTTGGCCCGGCTCAAATACACGTTGCGACTCCCCGTATCCGTGAAATCACATCATTGGTGGAGGGCCTAGGGGGTACACTTCATCATTTCGCCAGTACCAAAGAATTGGCGGACAATATGCTTTTGTTCGATGGGTTACAATCCGATACCATGTTTCCGTGGGCATACCGGGCCGGCGATGGGCATATTGTAGCGTGGCGAGTAGAAAGGGAGAAATTACTCAAGGAGCCTATAGTTTTTAAATCGATCCGATTGGCACTATAGTGTTTTAAGGTTGGAATTATCTAAAGATGAGAGTTATTACGTATGAGTCCATTCAATCTTCTGTGAGACAGATAACAGGACAATGTGATTGTGATTGTGCTTGTGATAGTAGTATAAAGTATATTAATGACAATCTTACAGTTAATGAGGTTCCCTTAATTGTAGATTTGGGACCTTCTGGCCATTCATTATGGCATATTGCCCTTGATCCGCTTACCGGTAATATCGCCGTTATAGATAGGGATGTGTTGCGTCTTCTTGAGGCCGTTGGTACTTCGTCGCAAGCCAGAAACGCACCCTCTAGTTCGTGGCAACTTCGGAATGTTCTATCATCCCAAAGCTTCTCGGTCCCTGATAATACCTGGTTAAACTCTTCTCCTGGCATAATGCCGGGATTGGTTGCTTGGCTGCATCTTACCGGGAACTGTAACTTGCGCTGTTCTTATTGCTATTTGGCCCATAGAAATACCACAATGTCCAAGGAAACAGGATATGCCGTTGTGGATGCCAGTTTTCGTTCTGCACTTAACCGGGGCTGGTCCAGTGTGAAATTGAAATATACCGGGGGTGAACCTCTTTTGTGTTTTCCCCTGGTTGTAGATTTACAGCGTTATGCTCAAACCCAGGCAAGCCGGTATAATATCAATCTTGATAGTGTTGTCTTGAGCAATGGGACACTGCTTAATCCTGAAATTATAACCACTATGCAGGATTTAGACCTGCGATTGATGATTTCCCTGGATGGTTTAGGGGAATGGCACAATAGCCAACGTCACTACATCAATGGACATGGTTCTTCCGTTGATGTACAGTACGCTATAGATTTAGCTTTGGCATATGGTTTGGTGCCGGACATATCTATTACTGTGAGTGGTAGCAATATACAAGGACTCCCCCAACTTATGGAATGGATACTGGAACGTGATTTACCCTTTAGTATTAACTTCTACCGGGAAAATGACAAGGTTGTTTCACGTACGGCTTTGAAATTGGAAGAGGAGAAGATCATTCGCGGGATGTTGGCTGCCTATAAGGTTATTGAGCAGCATCTACCTCGCCGGAGTTTATTGGCCTCATTGGTAGATCGTGCTAATTTCGCATTTCCTCATTTGCGTCCGTGCAGTGTTGGGCAGGGCTATCTGGTCTTTGACACGCAAGGTCAGGTTTCTAAGTGCCAGATGCAGATGGATAATCCGGTAACCGATAGCTCTGCGAGCGATCCCCTGGCCGTGGTGCGCGCTGCTGAGAGCGGTATTCAGAATCTTTCCGTAGATGAAAAAGAAGAGTGTCGCGCTTGCCGGTGGCGGTACTGGTGTGGTGGTGGGTGCCCTTTGCTTACCTATAGAGCTACGGGGCGTTATGATGTTAAATCGCCTAATTGCAATATCTATAAAGCACTGTACCCAGAAGTTATCCGTCTGGAGGGCCTGCGATTGCTTAAGTATACCCAGAGAGATGGGGTATTATGAGGTTTATTGGGCTAAGTGAGAGTGTGTTTGGACATTCCACTAACATAAAATCACGGTTTATTCTATTATGCACATGAAGTGTGAAGGATTTTCGATAGGATTTATTTTGTAACCGGAGCAGTGTTGCACCGCCCCGGTTACGTTTAGGTAGTAGAACTTATTCAGTCTTATAGTAACTGGTTCTCCTGGGAAAAGAACCGCTGAAGCGATTACTACAAACGTCTCTCTTGTTTACAGCGATGCTCCTTCCTCATTCCCTA
>JAFGKB010000295.1 GCA_016928755.1 Anaerolineae bacterium
CCCCGCTGTACCTCACGCACCAATTCCCGGAGATTCGTTATCATTTGCGCGAAGGCATTCCCCAACACATCCGCCTCAGATTGGGGTGTGACCCGTGTGGTTAAATCCCCCTCCGCCAGCCGGTTAGCTGAAGCAGCCATGCCCTGGAGATAAACCATCATCTCCACAAAGGCATTCCCTAACAAGTCAGTGCTACCCTTTGGCTCCACCTTCACATCCAGATCACCGGCGGCAATATGCCGGGCAGCCGTCGCAGTTTCACGGAAATAAGCCGTCAAGCCGTTGAATGAATGACCAATAACCCCTAGCTCATCTTTGCGAGCATTAATCTTTTTTATCTTATCCCAATCCATCCCGGCAAGCTCGGCATCACCCAAAGAAAGGTATCTGGCACCTTGAGAGATAGTCATAATCGGATTCGCAATACTACCGGAAAACCAAAAAGCAAGCACTACAACGATAGCCATCGTACACAGCGCAATTAGAATGAGCATATTCTGCAAGCGAATGGTCGCAGCAAATGCCTCAGTTTGGTCTTGTTCAATCACTAAAGCCCACAATTGAGAACCAATATACCGGTAAGCCCCCAAAACGGTATTCCCCCGGTAGTCCTCATACTCATCAACGCCCTCAATTCCAGAGCGTGCTTGCCGAGAACCCAACGTATCAATTTGGTATTCTAACTCTGCAAACTCCTCGATTAAACCAGCCTCGCGCAATTCATCGGCAAACCGAGGAGCGGTAATAAAATACCCATCTCGATTAACCAAATACGCATCCCCGGTCTTACCTATATGGGATTGCTCTAAAAGGCCAGAAATATAGGTAGTCTGGACAACCGCTCCCGCTACACCAACTACTTCACCATTTGCCCGTACCGGCGCAGCAAACACGATAATAGGCCGGTCACTAGTACGAGAGATGAGAATATCCGAGGCCACAACCCGCCCTTGCATTGCTTGCTGAAAATAATCACGGTCGAAAAGATTAGAAGTCGATCCAGCAGTATCGAAAACCCGGTTCCCGTCGGGCGTTAAAATAAAGATATTCTGGTAAATGCCCCATTGATCAAAACGCTGTTTTAATACAGCCATGATTTTATCCTGGTCCATAGATTGTACATCGGGAGTCTCGGCAAGCGTGACCACATCATCCTTACGCTCATCCAACCATTGGGTTATAGCAGCCACTTGCAAATCAGCCGTAATGCTGAATTCGTCCTCTATACGCTCCCGGAGCATAGCCCGGCTCTGAACAAAACTCAACAAACCAATAACGATAATGGGGGTCAGAGAAAGTCCCAGACAAATTAACAGTAGCTTACTACGTAGGGAATACCAGAAATTAATCTTTGCTTCATTGTCCATCTTGTTTTCCATAACTATATCTCCTCAATTAAAAACAGCAGTATACAAAGCCTAAACAGAGGGTAAAACCTTTTTTAAATCCAATAAAATAATTAGTTGATCTTCTAACTTTGCAATTCCAGAAATATAGGCGGAATCTGTAGCGGTATTAATAGGGGAAGGGGGATCAATATCACCCACAGATACCCGTAAGACAGCATCCACTGAATCTACAATGAGACCGGCAGGAATGCCCCCAACCTTAGCGACTACAATACGACTTTTCTTAGTCGGAGTAAAGACCGGTAACCCTAACCGCTTGCGTAAATCAAGCACCGGCAACACCGTACCCCGCAAATTGGTTAACCCCTCTACAAAATACGGGGCTTGGGGGACTGCCGTAATCGGTTGTAATTTGATAACACTTTCAACAGTACCAATATCTACGCCGTAACATTCATCAGCTAATGTAAATACTACGAGCTGAATTTTTTCCTCTTCCACAACCACAACCGTATCCACTTCATCTTCTACTTCAGAAAACGTATCAGGGGGAAGTCCCTCCATAGACGAAGGCAACACGGATAAATCACTATCACAAAGAGACGCAGAGGTTTCTTCAATCTGAGAGGCTTCTTCGCTTATAGGTTCGAGTACCAACTCAGTATCTTGTAAATCTTCACCGGTGGATTGGGGAAATTCAACAGGTGCGGACAAACTCTCATCACCAGCAACAGAGCCTTGAGGTATAACATCAGCCTCAGATGGCACAGTGGCATTAACAGTGTCTGAGTCAGGTGGACTGTGTACATAACTTCCCGGCTCTCCTGATTGTGGCAAAGAATTAGCTAAGCCCAGTTCAGATTTATCATCCCGGCTCATAATTTTTACTCCCTATTACTCTTAAGTAATTTTAAAAATATCCAGATTACGAATACAAGTTGTTTCAACAAATATTTTTAATCTTTTAACCCAGATAATACCTACTAAATCCGCACTTTAAGGAAATGAGTTGGATAACTGACACCATCATTATGATAGTCAAAGACACCCTACATAAGTAGCACAAGTAATTATCTTGTTTATATTGTAAACGAAAACCAAGATTTCCACAACTATGAGTTAGTATTTTATAACCTTTATAAGGCAATATAACCATAAGACGGTTATACCAACAATAATATTTCAAAAATCTGGTTTTTAAAGTAGAATCGACCTATGATACATAAGAACAGGCATTTTAAACCTCTTGCTTTAACCGTAGCGGTTACCCTATGCATCCTACTCACGACCTGTACATCAAAAATCCCTAATGCGAACTCGCACCACATACTCTATCTGGCAGGTGAGGAGTCCGGTAACACACAGATTTGGGAGCTAGATTGGGAAACACGAAATGCCCAAAAGCTGGCACAGCTTCCCGGTGATGTACTCGAATATGTCATTTCACCGGATGGGCAACTCATTCTGGCACCGGTATTACGTACAGATGGAGGCCAGGACTTATGGATGATAGAAACCAACAACGGACACGCAAAGCTCTGGTTAGATTGTACCCCAGATGATTGCACCGCCCCATCCTGGTCTCCCGACAGTCAAAACATCATCTATACACGGATTACAGACGGAACGACTACACTTTGGGAAGCCACTAGTGACACAGGAATCACACACCCGTTTTTTCCCGATTCCGATATCCAAGCTGGCTATGCATTATGGTCACCGGATGGGCAACAATTGGCCTATGTAGACCCAGAAGGTCAGGTCTGCATATTCACCTTATCAGATGCGGACACCCAATGTATTCCGGCAAAGATGGAAGCACGCCCGACATGGTCCCCGGACGGGAACATATTATTAGTCACCGATATGCGCTTGGGTACCGGCTTTGTAAGTCACATTCTACGGGTCAATCTCCAATCCTATATGTTACTGGACTTAAGCCGGAGTTTTAATGTAGAAGACGACGCACCGGCATGGTCACCCAATGGCCAATGGATCGCATTTCGCAGCCGTGCAGCCGGGGCAGCGATGGGAAAACAGATCTGGTTAATGCCGGCCAATGGGGTGGAGGCTTATGCCCTAACGGCAGAACCAGAATTCCACTATGGGCCACCGGTATGGGCAGCAAATAGTGAGACCCTGATTGTGACCCAGTATTCAACAGAGGGCAACCAAACGCTATGGGCTATTTCAATAGCCACTGGGAGCCAGGAACAACTTGTAACTAATGGTTACCGGCCTCAATGGGCAACAAAATAGAACCCTCCAGGAAATAGTTCCCTGGAGGGTAAAGAGTAGTCATAATTGTCTAGCGGGTCTCAGATAGAGACTGAGAAAGCTCCACAAGATGGCTGAACTCCTGTACATCTTCATCATTCGGGAAATATTCCGCAATACGGCGGGCATCCAAAGCTATGTCGGACAATTCGGTCCCTGCATCTTTAGCCCAGTAGCTACCCCGTAGAATTTCGGCATACTGGGCAACGATAACTGAGAGTTGGAAGCTGTGCGATGTCTGCTCGAATTCACCAGCAAAATCCGCAACAGCGATAGCTTTGTTGATTTCCACAACCTCACCAAATTCAGGGGCCTCGTAACGGACATAAACTGTCATAGCGGGTTGGTGTGCTGGCGCATCTTTCTGTAACTTAACCTCATATAATGCGGTTACACTGTGCCCCACTCCAATCTCACCGGCATCAACATCATCATTACGGAAGTCCTCATCGGCAACATCGCGGTTTTCATAACCCAAGAGACGGTAACGGCTGATGACACTAGGATTAAAGTCTACCTGAATCTTGGCATCCTTGGCAATCACTTGTAATGTAGAGGTCAAATCGTGGACAAAGACCCGCTCGGCCTCTTTCAAGGTGTCCACATAAGTATAGAAGCCATTACCATCGTTAGCCAATTGTTCCATTAAGGTGTCGTTGTAGTTCCCCATACCAAAACCGACGGTGGTCAGATAAATATCATCCGCAGCATATTCCCGAATCTGCTTCAAGATAGAATCTGGGCCGGTGGAACCCACATTGGCGACACCATCAGAGCAGAGAATGACCCGGTTGATGGCATCAGGGTCAAATTCACGGGAGGCCAAACGATAAGCCAAAACCAAGCCCTCTTCTGCATTCGTCGAACCTTCCGGCTCCAAATTATCAATAGCCTTGAAGATACGGCGGTAATTATCACCAACAGAAGTATGTTCCAGGATTGTATGTGCCTGGGAACCATAGACCACAATACCAACCTTGTCCGTAGGACGCAACTCCTCAACCAGCATCGCCAATGCATCTTTCACCAGTTCTAACCGGTTCTCCATATCCATAGAACCAGATACATCAATCACAAAAGTCAACACTACATCCTTGCGCTCTTCTGGCGGGATTTCGTAGCCCTGTAAGCCAACACGCACCAGGTGATAATTCTCGGTATAGGGTGACGGTGAACCTTCGAGATGGATGGCAAATGCACCGGATTCCGGCGGCGCGTAGTTATAGTCGAAGAAATTGACATACTCTTCCACCCGCACCGACTCATCAGCAGGTAAGAAACCATCGTTGACATAACGACGCATCACGGTATAAGATGCTGTATCAACATCCACAGCAAAAGTAGAGAAATGATCGTCCTCTGTATCAATGCGGGGATTCGCTCCATAGTCCTCAAAGAACACATCCCCATAGGGTTGGTCATTAGGTTCAGCCGAACCCCCTGTTGACGGGCCACCCCCGGCATCAGAGTTATTCGTAGCCGAGGCGGTAGGCATAGGGGGTAGAGGTTCTTGGGCACTTTCATAATACACCCCCTCTGGTTCATCCGCCATATCATAGTTACGGACAACCTCTTGCTCTTCCACCTGACCGGATAAAGTCATTGCATCTGGTGACAGCGCACTACAACTACTAACCACTACGCTCAGTAAAACTAACAAACCCACTACAAAACGGCTATAGGTCTTCATCGCTCTCCTCCTGTTTAACGATAAGTATTTTTAGGCTTTGTTGCCTTTTCTACTTATTCCATGCAGAGGAGAGCGAAAAAGTTCACGGATTTGGCCCAATTTCCGGGAAAATTCCGTTTTAGCTACTAAGAAAGTCTCGACGGCACATAACCAGCGGCCCCGTCACCCTGAGCGAAGCCGAAGGGTCTCAACTTTCTCTCTGAACGGAACCGTGTCTTGCGGTTGTTACTCAGTAGTGACCCCACTGCCCAGATGTCCATCCCCAACTATAAAGCGTAATAACGCTGCTTTTAACAGAACGGATAAAGGCAATCCCAGAAATAGTCTCTGTGTGTTGACGTTGGAAGGCGGCATCATAACCGGATTCTTTCTCCAACGCCCA
>JAFGKB010000296.1 GCA_016928755.1 Anaerolineae bacterium
GAGAGGTAAGAGTAACGGGGTTGAGTCAACATACCGATGACCATAACAGGCCAGAGAAAAAGTATCCAGCCCGCGGAGTTTATACCCCCATAGAGAAACACGGTGAGTCCCACACCAATAAAGCCGGCCCACACATAAAATATAACAACTTGACGCAACAGCCCACGCTTACATAATACAATACCCAAAACCGAGATAGGGATAAACGCGAGTGGAAATAGAGCACGGGTGAGATAGACCCACTGATTCGCCAACAGAGCGGTTACAAAGAATATAACAGAAAGTCCTAAAGCGATGAGAAGGCTAAGGACCATCAAGGTATTAAACAATCGCCCAAGTCGTGACTGTTCTGTATCAAGATAGGCCACCGATACTAATTGGTCCCACCAAGTTTCATCAAGCATAGTCTTTTCATTAAAGGGAATTTCCATTTCATTCCTCCTGCAAGTGGGCCAAGGTAAGACGCGCCTGGCCTTCTTCAGCATCCAGCGCTTTACCTAGCTCAGTCAAAGCACGTTGTAAGACCGACTCTATATCTACTTCGGCGCGGATACGTCCGGTTATCTCACCGGCGGTCTGCTCCAATAAAGCACTACGGCGTGTCTCATCAAGTAGGCGGGCATTATCAAGCGCCAAGGCGAGTTGTGAAACCACAGCATCGACCATTACCACATCCTCATCTGACCAAGGCGTATCGGATTCAAAAGTAAGCCGACCCACGGCCTGGCCACGGGATTTTATAGGCGCCAGCAGCATATGGGTACCGTCCTCACGTTCATAAACATGGACACCGTAAATCTCAGCGGCAGTAAATGAAACGTCTTCCTCGGTTGCTGTCTCATATGAAGAAATCCGGACACGGTCATAAAGATAACCGATATGTCCCCCATGCTTAAGCAATAGTTGCCGCCAACGACTTGCAGACTCTTGTTGCTCATATTGAGAAAGACGCTCCAAAGTTTGGCGTATTTCCTGATAACGCCGAGAATTTTCGATAATAATAGAGAGTGTCTCAACAAGAGACTGGAGCATCACCCGGTCCTGATCAGAGAAAGCATTCCGCCTATCACTACGCACGTCTAAAACCCCGGTAACCACACCTTGTTCTAATAGCGGAAGAGCTATCTCAGATTGAACATCAATACCTAACTCAAGCGCTATATAGTGGAGATCACTAAGAGTATCGGAGGCATTATAAGGCATCGCCTGTTCGGCAACCAACCCGACAATACCCTCTTCACCAATTCGTCGCTGGATACGAACATCAAAAACTAGCGGCTCACCGTTAACAGAGGTAGTATCCAAAACAATCCATTTCCTCTGGGCATCAACAAATGACAGCCCAACATAAGGGAATTCGAAGTTTTCAGAGATAAAACACGTGACGGTTTGCAACATCTCGTCAAAGTCAACAATAGAAGTCGTCTGCGTGACTAACTCGGCAATTAACTCAAACCCTCTAGCAAGCTGTTGTGATTCAGTGGTACGCTGAACGATGCGCTGCTCCAAAGTCTGGCTTTGGGTTTCTAATTCATAGCGTAATTGGCGGGCGCGGCTTAAGGCATCTCGCAGACTAACCATATTAATATACGTGAGCAAGCCGGTACTTAATACAGCCACAGTTAACCCAAAAGCTATGAAGAGAAACTCCTGTCCCTCACGACTAAGATCAAGAATAGGGGTATAAAGACCGGAGATTTGGAAACCGGCAAGCACTCCATAATATAGAATTACGGCCAAAGTTCCCCATATAGCAAAAACAGGTTCAAGCAATATACCCGCAAAACCAATCGCCCAGACAAAGAGTAACCAACCGGGCGAAGTTATCCCATCAAATATAGTCACAGCGACAAATAAAGCTATAAATATGGCCACTGAATAAGCTGTAATAGCTTGCTGGATATAGCCTCGTTTGGAGAAGATAATGCAAGCACTACCAAATGCGAACATAGAAATGGGAAACAGACCGCCATAAAGATCAATAGGATGTGCGACACGACCCAGGGCACCGCCCGAAAAGAAAGAGATAGATAAGAGGACGGTCAATAATATTCCCACTGCCATCAAAGAATTAAACAAACGGCCCAGACGCGAGAGTTCTTCATCAGGAACATCCACCGCTATCAAGCGTTCCCACAAAACAGCAATACTATTCGGAATTCTTGGCTTACGAGCACCCGCTATATAATGATTTGCTTCGTCATGACTTTGCGTTAGATTGCTCATTCTTCTACCTCCAACTGTACTGTGGCACGTTTAGCTCCCAGAGCACGTCCAAGCTCTTCTAACGCTTTGGTAAGCAACGCCTCTACTTCAACCTCAGCACGGATATTTGCCGTAATTTCACCCGTAAGCTGCTCACGGATAGCCGAACGCTGTGTATCCTGGTAAAGGCGGGCACCATCAAGAGCCTGAGCTAAACGGTCAGTGAGTTCTTCAAGAAGATTCATCTCTTCGGTAGTCCAGGTCCCCATATCCTGCGGTTTACGAGTTTCAATCGTACCAATAACACCACCCAGCCCTTTAATAGGGATGCTAATACGTGAGCTATCGGGGACTTCCGCGTCTCCGGGCGGCGTGACCTGTGACACAGCCGCATCTATGTCACCAGGACTATGTTCCGGGAGATCATGAAGGACATGAACACCACGGCCATCACTTTGGACGGCCAAATTACGGCTACTATGCAATAATTCAGCCCATGCCTGGCGGTTAAGTTCTCCATAGACCCGACTGGTAGCCTCAAGGGCTTCCTGATTTTCAGCAAAGAGACGGGCCGTCTCTAGCGCCGTTGCAACTTGATCAGCCATAATCTGCAAGACACTCACGATGTCGGATTCAAAGAAACTACTTTCAGTACTCTCCACAACAAGCGCACCAATAACCCGTCCTCGAGCGCGTAAGGGTAAAACAGACTCCGACTTAGTATCCGGGAGTTCAGGCATGCCCTGGTAAACTTTATCCATTGTAATGTCTTGGATAATACGGGACTGATCGTGTATGATACACCAACCAACAACAGAACTTTCTTCCACCAGCAAGCGATGTTGACGAGCTAACATAGCTTGACCAGCACTGCCCGTACCGGCACGTAAGTCAGCCCATTCCCGCCGGTCATCGACAAGATAAAGACCTACATAGTACAGGTCAAAGTGTTCTTGAATTAAGTCCACAACATTAGCAATCAAGACCTCCGGGTCCAACTCTGAACTAACAGCTCGACCTACTTCAGACGATGCTTCTAAATAGCGTGAACGCTGCTCCAAAGCAGCAGTACGGACCGCAACGAGGTCTTCAAGAGTATCCAGCGTCACTTTTAAGCGACGGGTCATACTATTAAACGTCGTCGCCAAAATACCAATTTCGTCTTGGGATTCAATCTGAGCCAAGGTATCCAAATTGCCACCGGCGACAGTTTTGGCAATCTGAGTCAAACGGGTCAACGGAGAAGCCAGGAAGTGGGCAATCCATAAAGCGAGGGCCATAGCTCCCGCAGATATAACAAAGGCAAAGCCTAAGGTATTCTGCGTCTGCGCCCTGATAGGCGACAAGAAAACCTCTTGCGGTTGGACAAACGCAACGTACCAATCCAGGCCCTTACTCTTCACAGGCCGTACCGCGACCTGGTCTATATGGGCCGCGCCAATCTCATGAGCTTCAGCCTGGAAAACAGGAATTGCATTGGCATTCTGCACCCCGGCATCGAGATTCACTAGCCCCAAAGAGAGTTCTTCACTGGTTCCAGATGGCAAAATCTCTGCCGCCTGCAAAGCATTTAATTGAACTTGGCTCAGAGGTACCAGGGATTTATAGTTTAGTTCTGGAGAAACTCCATGAGCAATAACAATCCGGTGCTCATCCAAGAGGATAGAAGAGGATTCCCGCCCAGCCAATCCATTATTCTGAGCGACCAAACGTTGTAAGATAGCCGCATTATAACGCGCAACCAAAACCCCAATAATATTGCCCCCTGCATCACGTACAGGGCTACTGAAGTAGAGAAAGGGATGTTGGTCCTCAAAACGCACTTGAGAAACATAGGGGACACCGGACTCAACCGCTAACTGGAAATATTCCCGGTCAGATTTATCCAACCCAATATCTAATGTGAAAGTATCCGCTACAACAACACCAGCACGATTCAGCAAAGCATAAGAATTGATGTAAATGGGGTCTTTTAAACTCAAAGCACGTAGAACCGCATTAGTATTATCCACCAGTCCATCATGGGATAGGTAAGAATCCTCAGTTAAGAAGTGAACGAAAACCGGGATTCGGGATTCAGCGCGAATTGCATCCAAATTTCTGTTTACAAAGCCATCAATACTGGAAGCAGTTTGCTGCGCAGCATCCAATAATACAGCGCTGGCATTATCGGTCAGAATTTTCTCTGTAGAAGAGGTATAGTAGATTAACTCCCCGGCTATAGCGAGCAAACTTAAACCCGTAAACGCAACAAGTAGCTTTGTACGGAGTTTGTAATTCCGGAATTGGTACACGACTATAATAAAAAGTACCAATAACAACCCCACATCCAACACCGGGAGCCACTGAGAAATTGTAGCGGGCAAGTTAAAGCGCGGCCACGGTGTAAAAAGGGTCTGTAGCACTATAATCGAAGCGACAAATACACCCGCTATAATAATTCTATTTGAGGCACGTTCTTTAAGCGATTGGCCTGTTAATAATAGCGTGATAGCAATAACAGCCAACGCCAAGGCAATGTATAAATCATTAATGACAAACCCTATGAATAAACTGACCAGAAAGAACACCCCCAATAATATGCCGATACCGATCTGTGCCCGGTTCCGACGAGCAAAAATCCAATTTAACCAAGCTGTGAGGTTAACCGTTATCAAAGCACCGACGGACACATAGAGTTGCCACACTGGCTGTTGCAATAAAGCCAATATAATTATGGCAAGTACAGGCAGGGTAATACAAGAAGTCACCAGAGATAAGAGCGCTGAGTTATCGGCGGAAAAACTATCTGTACGCTTATCAGCAGGTAGGTTATTTTCCCCCCCGTTATCAGACGCAATACCTACGGCTGCATTCTTATTATCATTAATCTCTTCCGGCATAAGTACACCTCCCCTTATGGGGTCTCCGCACCGGGATTAATAAAAGACACATCTAAGAGCATGCCCAAATCCGGTTCATTATTCAATAATCCACTATTGGTCATAAAGACGCCATTCACACGCCCACTCTCGTATAAAGATCCCATATCATCCTCATCCACAAAAGCAAGCTGATTTGCTTGCCGGTCCAAGATCTCCACCCCCATCCGTGAGACAGTGGACAGAGCTTCCTCGACCGTCATCCCCGTTATTGTAGCGACATATTCAGCGATAATCCTATCTCCCTCTTCGGGGTTATTGTTCCAGTACTCAACTGCCCGAAACCAGGCATTTACGAATCCCTGCACATCAGAAGGACGAGTCTCAACTATTTCGCGCCGGAATACGATGACATCTGTAATTAAGCCCGGTACCTCGGCACTGGAGAAGATCTCCTGGTACCCCAGGGCTAGAGCCTCAGACCGTAACGGCTCCCAAATGTGAGCGACCTGGACTTTATCAGGCATAACGGCGAGAGCATCTTCAGGATAGATATTCACCAGAGTTATCTCATTAGCCTTCAACCCCTTCGCCTTTAACATTTCCTGGACCAGAAGCTCACTAAAAGAGCCTAAATCAGCACCGATAGTCAAACCGCGCAACCCAGCGGCACTATTTTCCACGCCAGGGATTGCCAAAATCCCATCGGCACCGGTTGAGCGATCAGTCACAGCTACAACGCGGGTAGAATTCGTATAACGACCGGCCATTAAAAGAGCATCGCCAAAAGCAAACAGCCCCCCATCTACCGATCCGGCCAGTAAATCAGCAGTCTGATTAATATATAGATCATAGAATACCAGATCAACGGCGACCCCCTCTGCGGCGAAATAGCCTTGTTCGGCAGCCAGAATAATAGGATACCAACCAGGAAACAGGCTCCAGGCAACACTTAGCGGTTTTTCAGATTCTTCTGGAACCGCTGCCGGGACACAGGCGGCAAGCAAAGGGAATAGCAGCAAGACGATGAGGGTAGGAAATATGAGACGGGAGAGAGAAGAAGTGAGCGGCTGATGGCCAGTAGTATAGCTGCGGTAGTGGCGTTTGGTTTTATAGATCATCTAACCCTCCTGGTTTATAGGTACTAATTTCATCAAGTCCCAAACGAATAACAACTTCGGGGACACCTAACGCATTGCGCACTTCCTGAGCCGCTGTTTTCAACACAGCTTCCATATCTAAAGTCTCACGCATACGGGATGTGGCTTCACTGATAAGCTGTTCTCGCGCAGCGCTTATACGTGTCTGCTCCAGTAATCGCGCACTGTCCAAGGCCAACCCCAACCGGTTAGCCACATCTTCCACCAATTCTACAATATCAGGGGGCACATCTTCTTCCTCAAAGCGTAGGTTTAACACTCCCAAAGTTTGTCCACGGAGTTGAATCGGGACGGCCAACGCGCCACCCGCCGCTCCCACTTCCAAATCTCCAGCCCGTGCAACTACCCGCAGGCCAGAACGTAAAGCTGACGTAGCTTCTGGATGCTGAGCCGTCGCCGGCTCCACACCCAAGTTACGGTAACGGAAGCCCATTGCCCCCCGCGACCGTTCTAGATAGCTGCGCCAAGATTCGCGGGTATAGCTACCATAAGCACGCTCAATTTCTTTAAACGCTTCTTCGCGTTGTTGTAACAAGGTCACATTGTAAATAGCATTCGCCAACTGGTCAGCCATCGTCTGCAAAACGATAATATCAGCCGATGAGAAGTCGGCAGGGCGGGAGGATTGAATTGTCAATGCCCCCAAGGACTCGCCATGACCAATCAAAGGCAAAGCCATCTCAGAACGGGTCTCTGGAAGCAGTGGATTATCAAAACGGATGGCCTCTTCACCCACATCGAACGCCAGCCGCGCCTCACTGGATTGAATACACGCGCCAATCATAGAATCCCCGCCAACGGCCAGATGGTGACCGGATTCTAGCATCTTTTCACCAGCCGCACCGGTACCAGCCCGGAGCACCGCCCATTGACCACTATCATCGACCATAAAAGCACCGACATAGTAATAATCAAACCGTTCTCGAATAAGGTTAACGGCTAACGGCAATAGCTCTTCTAGATCCAATACCGAAGTTGCAGCCTGTCCAACCTCAGCCGCAGTTTGCAATTGAGAAGCCCGGGATTCCAGGTCTTTCAATAACTTCTCACGTTCTTTTTCCACCTCACGGCGGTCGGTAACATCCCGGTGCGTACCCCGATAGCCTAAGAAGGTACCATCATCGGTATAAAAAGCCTGTGCGTTACTTTCAAACACGACCACATAACCATCCTGCCGGACATACTCACCTTGCATACCCATTACCGGTAACTTCTGCGCCATCAGGGCCTCTAATTCAGACTTAACCCGTGTGGCATCCTCAGGGGAAGAAAACTCGAATATGGTCTTACCAATAACTTCCTCCGGTTCATAGCCTAAAAGGTCTTCCACCTGGGGACTAACATAGGTATAAAAGCCCTCAGCATCAATTTCCCAAATCCAATCAATTAAGGTCTCAACTAAACCCTGGAAACGCTGCTGGCTCTCACGCACCGCGACCTCAGCGCGCTTGCGCTCAGTAATATC
>JAFGKB010000297.1 GCA_016928755.1 Anaerolineae bacterium
AAATCAGCAGGGGCAAATGAGCTGGCAGCGGTAGGGGTAATAAATCGCTCAATAGTAGGTGTGGCGACTGGCACAGGTGTCATAACCGCATTACAAGCACTCAAAACAAAAGGGAGCAATATTAAGCACAGACACATCCGCCTCCGCTTCAATACATTTGCACCCTCAATAGATTTAAAAAAACACAAGATATATGGCACTACACACCTTTTCACACAGAAGAATTATACCACATTCTACCCTTGAAACAATAGCGCACTACCGGAAAGTATCTCCAGACTCAACCTCAGACACAATGTCGGCCTGTTCCATAAAGGCCTCGGAAAACTTTAACAGGCCCGGTTTCACTTTACGCCACAGATACGGGATACCAAAAACGAGTAAGGGTATCCCCAACACCAATAACAGGTATGCCGCGGAGGCCAGATAAGGCTGAGTCGAGAATCTATCAAGGTTGAAGAGGATCAGGGCCATAGAGACCCAGACTGTCAGGAAATTTGGGGTGGCATCTCCGGAGTGAATGAGTTTAAGACCTGGTTGGCGGCGATGCGTCACCGGCCAGAAGAGATTACTGCCCATATATCCCAGTTGGTCCTCTAAGATGTGGGCGGCAAAGCCGAGGGCGAATAACATGCCCACCCACTTTCCAAACAACAAACCAAGGACTAGACCAATACCAAGTGCCAGTACCAGGCTATGGGACCAGCGACGATGCCAATCTAGGAAATGGACGGCTAATTCGTCCTGTTCACGGACAAAACGGAACGAAGGCCCGGTGAAAACATTGATACGGTATTCCTGGCTATAGGTATGAGCAAGAGGAAAGTCCAACTGCCGGCGAGCTTCACCCTGACCCCCATCAGGAGCAGTACCAGGATAAGGAACCTGACCCGTATTAACCAGAGGACCAATGGATACAGCGACCGTCCCGGCATCCGGGTCAAAGTGTACAGCATATTCACGCCAGAGGTCAGCCCCTAGTCGCAAAGTACGGAGCATAATATTCTGTGAGGATTTGGACTTATAAGCGCGGGTCATAGATTCCACCAGAGCATCAGCAATGGCACCGGGGTTAGGTTCCAGTTCCGGTTCGATTTCAAGGTCATAGATCTCGAAATAACGGGCGAATTTAAAATCCAAGGTATCCGGTAAGATTCCCCCAATACCGCCAATGACGGGTAATAGGGAACCGTCCGTTGCCAATTCCACGACCTCGGGGAAAAAAGTTGCCAGGGCAACCCCGGTCATAAAATGCGCCATGCCCTTCATTATACTATCCCCGGCGCAAATGGATGGGATAACGACTGCGAAGTCTTCCGCCACCGCGTTTTCCCCAACCTAGGGGAAAACCATCTACAGAAACCCAGACCCAACCATCAGGCCCCTTATCAGGCCAGAAACCGCCGAGCAGGAATTTGCGAATGCGCGGGTCATCAGGGGATAACGAAACCGTCATACGAACAGCGGTAGCTTGTAAAGCCATTGCCAATGCATGGTCCAAATTGATTTTGTTATGGCGCAACGAAGCCACCCACCAACCGGGCCGTAATATCCGTAATCCCGCCCACAAGTCTGGGTCAAGGGGAGTAATATAAAGTTGGTCATCTGAGCTAAGTAGCAAGCCTTCCTGCGGCGGTGGGGTTACCAGCGCGTCAGCCAAACACTCTGTATACATTCTCAAGACACGCCCCGGTACATCTTGTTGTACCCACTTCTGAGGTAAGACCATCTCATCCCCATCCTTACGCCGCAATAAAGCGTAGAAATGCCCGTGTCCTGGGCTTTTATGAGGCCAGAAGCGACCTACCCCCCTTAAGTTATCCGGAGCATCTATCCACTCCGGGTGACCGGGATGCAAACCGGGCAAGGCGGGCAAGTCCATAACCTCAAACTCGGAATGTTCGGCCAAGAAAGCCGCGATAACGCCCTCATCTTCTTCTGGGGAGAAGGTACAAGTACCATATAACAGCCGTCCGCCGGGTCGCACTAGGGCAGCGGCATGTTCCATAATGGCACGTTGCCCATAGGCATTATCATTGACAAAGCCAATACTCCAATTGTTTACCGAGCGCTTATCACGAGAGAAAGTACCCTCCCCAGAACAAGGAGCATCCACCAAGACCGCGTCAAAAATCCCCCCCCAACGTTCCGCCAGCCGCTCAGGATATTCATTGGCAATCAGGGCATTAGCTACGCCCATACGTTCCAGATTCATCGCTAAAACCGAGGCCCGTCGCCGGACTACATCATTGGCTACCAGAACTCCCTGGTTCTGCATCCGGGCGGCGATATGGGTCGCCTTGCCGCCTGGGGCCGCAGCCAAGTCTAAAACCCACTCCCCAGGCTGCGGATCGAGCAATATGCCAGCCGCCATAGCGCTGGGGTCTTGGACATAATAGACCCCGGCAGTATGGTATGGATGAGTACCAACTTGAACATCCTCATGCAACCACACACCTTCAGGGCACCAGGGAACAGGTTCCACCTGCCAATCTAACAGCCCGACTAACGTATGCAAATCACCCCGTAGTGGATTCAGACGCAGTCCCACATCGCGCTTAGCTAAAGCTATTAAAAAGTCTTCAGCCTCAGCTCCAAGCCACCCGCGCATACGGTTAACGAAATCTACCGGCCAGTGTATTTCATCTATCATA
>JAFGKB010000060.1 GCA_016928755.1 Anaerolineae bacterium
AGTGTCCTAATAGGGAGCATAGGGAATAACTACCCGCTCTTGGATATTCAAACCGGTGAGGTTATCCGCCGGTTCAGAGCAGACCAATGGATTCGCAATGCAGCTTTCACCCCTGACGCCAAAAAGTTACTCCTCCACAATAACTTATACGACACGGAGACCGGCAATAAGATACAGACCTTTGCTATAGCATGCCAAGACGGGCCGTTTTATTGCCAGGCCGGTGATATATCGTCAGATGGGACGAAAGCGCTGGTAATGCGGGGTAACAAGGTCTTCGTATTTGACCTGACCACAGGTGAATTACTGGAGACTTTCGAATACGCCTATGACAACGGACAAACGATTGAGGTCGGCGTCGCGACTTTCTCCCCAGATAGCGCTAAGTTCGCAGTCACCGGCATAAGGGACCTCGGTAGCGGGAATCAAGTATGGATCGAGGATGTAGCGACGCTAACCACAACCCTGATTATTACAAACTTGAACCATGTCCACGACGTAGCTTTCTCACCGGATAGTCAATACCTGGTCACCGGAGGGAGTGTATCATCTCACTCTTATCCACCTGGTGACTTATGGAAATACGACCTGGCAACAGGAGAAAGAGTTTATACATTCTCATACCCGCCAAATGGCATTCACCAAGTCGATATCACCCAAGTGGGGACCCAGACATTGGTGATCGCCGGGGGGCACGAAGGCCGCCAGCGCATCTGGGACTTCGATACCGGGGATGTTATCCTGGACTATGGCGGCATGGTAGCGCCTTATGAAACAGCCCACCCTGGCGATGCTATAGAATTCACGGTAGACGGCTCACAGTTCGTGCTAGGCGACCGCAATGGCAATGTGAAACTTGTGGATACCTTTACCGGGGAAGAAGGGAGATTACTCCATAGCTCAACCAGCATATTGCACAACATCGCCCGGTCACCCGATGGAGAGCGGTATGTATTGACCGGGGTAAAACAGTCCGGCGATACTATGCCCTCCCCCTTATTATTAGTCGATGCCAAAGGCAGCCTGATCCACCGCTTCGGCAATATCCCGGTGACCAACAAAGCGGTCTTCTCACCGGATGGGCGCTATATCCTGGCCGGGACGGATTATGAGGGCGATAGCACGCTCTATCTGTTAAGCGCAGAGACCTATGAAATTGTGCGCACCTTCAAATTTAAGCCGGGAGAAGAATATATGCCGGTCAAGCGGGTAGGCTTTGCACCAAACGGCCAATGGGTTGCCGCCGCCACCGATGACACGATCAGTATCTTCAATACGACCAGCGGCGCGCTCTTACAATATATGGAATATGGGGCCGGGGAAATAGGCAATATGGCGATCTCACCGGATGGGACCCAAATCGCCGTCGCCAAGACCAAAATAGCCCATAACGACGAATATAACGTTGTCTTCCTCTGGGATGTCGCCACCGGGCAACTCATACGCGGGTTTAAAGGCCCCTTTGCCTGGGATGTGACCTTTTCCCCTGATGGCTCAAAATTGGCCGCCGCAATGGGAGAAACCGCCAGCTTAGTAAAAATATGGGACCTAAAGACCGGGAATACATTACAGTCCTTTGACCCTGAACATTCAGCACAGGCTTACAGCGTTGCCTTCTCCCCAGATGGCAGCCAACTGGCTACCGGGGGAGCTGATTATAGGGTGAAGTTATGGGACTATGCCTCGGGGAAATTACTGCGCAAATTCCAACATAATGGCAATGTCTACAGCGTAGCGTTCACACCGGATGGTAAATACCTGATCACCAATGAGATTGACAACAACGCACTCGGCACCGGGCGGCTATGGGCACTTGATACAGCACCAATACGACAACCCATTATCGAACTGACGCCGGGAAAAAGCGAAACCGGTGATGTAGAAGTCTACACGTGGGCTGATTACGTCGTAGAAACCACAGCGGGGGCCAATCTCCTGATCACCACCACGGTCCCCACCAGTGGCAGTTTGCGCATCTACGGGCGGCTGGCGGAGCAACCCACCTTGGGCCGCAACGACTATAAGACTACGACCCCATCCGACGCCAGCGATTACCAACTGCTTATTCCCAACACAGAAGCCGGGAAGTATTATATCGGGGTCTATGGGGAAAGTTCCACCACCACCGAGCCATTACCCTTCACCATCCGTGCTCAAGTTGTGGAACACCACTTGGCGGACTTAAAGCCCCGCGCGGCCGGCAATACGGGACACGCCACCCTGAGCATCCGGGGCTTGGGCTTTACAGAGAGCGGCATGGCGGCCAGCCTATACGGGCAGGAGACAGAAATCACCGCGGAGACATTGACCTACCAGGACACCACCGCCCTGGCAGCGCGGTTCAATCTCAGCGGGACTACAAACGGCAGCTACGACTTACGCCTGAGTTGGCCGGATGCCACAACCGCGACCTTGAAAAATGCCTTCGTCATCAGCGGAAGTGCCGGCGCGCTACTGAACACGGAACTTGTCGTGCCCCCCTTCCATCGTCCAGAACGGCAATATGTGGCCCAGATTCGCTACCAGAATGTCGGGGATAGCGATATGGCTGCTCCGCTCTATGTATTATCGGCCAATGATGATACGCCCATCGTGTGTGGAGACAGTGCGTTCACCGGCACCGTTCAAGTCCTGGGTATTCCCACCGCAGGCGACCCTCATTACATCCCCCCTGGCGGTGATGGCTATATCCCCATCAAATACACCGGCACCCAGGAAGATGTCAACTTCCAACTTGACGTGCTCTTCCCCACACAAACCCCCATCGACTGGGACGCCCACAAAGACACTATGCGCCCGGCCCCTATATCCACCACAGATTGGGACGCCCTCTATCCGACACTGACCGGCCAACTCGGTACTACCTGGGCCAGCTACCTGGAGGTACTGGCCGCTAACGCAGAGCGGTTGGGGAAACGTGGTTCAACAGACTATTGTGCTAACCAACTCCTAGACCTGGAAATCCGCAAAGCACAAGCTCTCCCGACGGCGGCAATCTCAGGCCAACTTAGAGATGCGGAGACCCATCAAGCATTAGGCAGCATACTCTTAACGGCCATCACAGCAGATGGCGCCGGGGGATATAACTACTACCGCACCATAACTAACTTCGCCAACGGGCATTTTGTACTCAACAACCTCCCCACGGGTCTATACACCATCACAGCCGAAGGCTACTACTTCCCCGACACAACCACCTTTGAGATTAAAAACGACCAAGATATTGTGGGCCAACAGCTCCTGGTAACACCGATTCCCATCCCCACCGAGGAATCCGACCCGGTCATACCGACGGCCAACCACCATCCGGCACTGGCTGTGGATGGTGACGGCAACGCGGTTATGGTCTGGCAGCGCTACGGCCAACTGTGGGCGGCGGTATACGATCCGGAGAGCCACCAATGGCAGCATAGCGGCGTAATCTCTGGGAGTACCGGTGAAGCCCCCGCGCTGGCATACGCCGATCAAATCACCAACGTGGGCGCGGGCTTTGTCGCGCTATGGCGTTCCGGCTCCGGCAACAGCGGACGGCTCCACTATTCCATTATCACCCGCGATGGGGACAACAACCTGGCCTGGCGTGAAGCGATTACCCTAACCAACGCCATCACAGGGACAGCCGGTGACACCGCCCCCGCCATCACAGTTTTAGATAACGGCGACCCCTTAGCCTTGTGGATACGCAAGGATTGGGCAGCACAAGATGATACCGACCTCTACTATCAATCCTTCACCCCGCCCACCCTCCGCCAGATGACCCTGGAAGTCATCGTCCCCCTGGAAGACCTAGCGGACTTCGCCCGTTCCCCGCTGGCCCCTTTGGCCGAGCACTGTGTCGCAGTCACTATGCAACAAGGAGAATCGCTGCCCAGTTGGGTCCCCATCATCGGCGGCAAATACGGCTTCGAGGTCAACGGCTCTGGATGCGCCGAGATTGGCTGTGAGCTAGGCATCAGCGGGAACCTCGAAATAGGGGTAGATTTCTCAGACAATGTATCGGGGTCCGGTTCCGCCGGCGTTGGTGCGACATGGGCCACAAACCAGGAAACCTGCGCGTATGTCTTTGAGAAAGGCAGTTTAGGCTTAAGTGTGGGCGCAGAGGGCAAAGTCCCGGCCTTCAAATTCTCAATACCGCTAATTGTGAACCTGGAAGCCGGAGCCGTCATTGGTGGTGACGTAGCCGGGACCGTATACTGGAACGGGGGGAACTTCCCCGGTTATCCTAATAAGGGAGAAGTAGAAGTCACTGCCAAAATCGGCCCCTATGGTAAAGCGGAATTCATCAAAATCATAGAAGCCGAGTTACAAGGTACCGGTCAAGTGAAAGCCAAGTACGTCACCCCCTCCACTTTCTCTTTTGAGGGCTGGTGCTTGAACCTTAACGCCAATGCCAAGACCTGGCTCCTGAGCTACAGCTTCGATAAGTCCTGGGGGCCGGCCTGTGAAGACCGGGTTGCATTAACACGCCGGGCCACCGCCGGTATACCGGCGCGCCAAATACGCATGATGGTCAACCAAGATATCCAAGATGATGTACCCGTTACCGAAATCCTGACCATCCAGGTGGCGGAACAAGTGGGGGCCGGCAATGTATACACACATACCGGGCTTGCAGGAAACCCGGTGCTTATGGACACCATCACCGGCGACCTGACAAATGACGGTAACCCGGCCATAGCCAGCAGCCCCGGCGGCGAAACTCTGATCGTCTGGACAAAAGACGCCGCCGATCAAAATACCAGCGTTGGCAGCAGCGTAGTTGTCGCCAATTACGACGGGCTGGCCTGGACACAGCCCCTCACCCTCACCGGTAGCGACCAATTCAATAGACATCCTGATGTCGCCTTTGTAGATGGAGAGGTAGCGCTGGCCGTCTGGGCAGGTTCAGATGCCGGTGCAATAAGCCTAAGCTCCACAATTACCGAGGTGTTAGACGCCATAGACGCAGCCGACATCTACCACGCCATCCGTATCACCGATACCTGGAGCACCCCGGCCCCGCTCAATAGCCACAGCGGCACGGACGAGCGGCCACACCTGGCAACTGATGGCAAAGGGAATGCTACAGTGGTCTGGACCCACGTCAACAGTGAGAGCGATGACACGCTTTACACGACCTCTTGGGATGGGAGTGCCTGGTCAACAATTACCGCCATTGAAAAGCCCGCCGGCATTGTAGAATCCCTGGACGTAGCCTATAACGGGACCCTCACCCAAACCCCGTTGTTAGTCTGGGCACAGGACACCGACGGCAACCCCGCGACACAGAACGATCTGGTGATTTATTACACCATCTACAGCGGCACAACCTGGCTCACACCGGAGATGATCCCCCAGGCCACATCCCTGGTGGGCACACCACCGGCAGAAGCACAGCGTAGTACCTACCGCTACACCAACTGGAACCAGGCATTTGGCATTACACCCTGTGCCGCCAACTTCATCTCACCACCGGAAGACTGCTGCCCGAAAGAAGACCCACCACAGCCTACGCCACCACCACCACCCCCGCCGCCCCCGGACAACAAACCGCAGCCGGTGCAACCCAATAATGATAACGAGCAAGACACAACCAGCTACACCATCAATCAGGGCAAATCCACATCCCGTACGTCTAATGACCCTAACGAAAAAGTTGGGCCTGTGGGCTGGGATGGACAAGGCAGCATTATCACCGGGACGCGGATGATTTACACCGTATTCTTTGAGAATATCGCGCAGGTGGTCAGTGAGACGGTCTCTATCATAATCCCGGCACCGGCCCAGGAGGTCTTCATCACCGACCAACTTAGCCCCAAGCTGGACTGGACAACCCTGCAATTTGAGGAAATCGCCTTTGGAGAAACAGTACTGGGTATAGAAGAAAGTGGGAACAGCTTCCAGACTCAGGTCAATATCCCCGATTACCGCTATCCCACAACCACAACCTGGGATGTGGATATTTCCGGGCAACTGGATATGCACACCGGGGAGATCGAGTGGATCTTCCGCACCTTGGACCCGGAAACGGGCTTGTTGCCGAGTGATGTAGAGGCGGGTTTCTTGCCCGCCAACGATGAAAGCGGGCGCGGTGAAGGACATGTCGTGTTTAGTATAGATATGCAACCGGCCCTGACAATTGGAACCGTTATCACCAATGAGGCCAGCATCGTCTTCGATACCAACGAGGCCATTATGACCAATGTATATACCAACATCATAGGGGTTCCCAGTACCAGCATCTACCTGCCGTTAATTATGAAACAACAGCCGTAAAAAGCAGCACCTGTCATAATGACAATTTACCAATCGGTGCATTGCACTTTCTTAAGTGCATTGCACCTGATTTTCA
>JAFGKB010000298.1 GCA_016928755.1 Anaerolineae bacterium
GAAAAGAACATCCTTGAAGCTGCCGGTTATCGGGTCCGTTTGGCTACGGATGGCCAGGAAGCCTGGGAAGTGATAGCTGCCGGGGAGTTGCCTGATTTGGTGGTCTCGGATGTCTCTATGCCCCGGCTTGATGGCATCGGTTTGACTAAACGCATTAAGGGCGATTCCCGTACCGCTCTACTCCCTGTCATTCTGGTGACTTCGTTAGATTCTCCCCAGGACAAAGCCCGGGGGGTTGATGCCGGTGCTGATGCTTATATCACCAAAGGCTCTTTTGACCAGAGTGATTTGCTGTCAACGATAGAACAGTTAATCTGAGCTTAATATACTGAGTGGGAGTAAGGTTATGAACCATGAGAGTAAAAAGATTCTTATAGTCGAAGATAGTCCTGTCCAGGCACTCTCTTTGCGCCATGTTCTTGAATCCCGGGGCTTAGAAGTGCTCTGGGCCGGTAACGGTCAGATTGGTCTGTTGATGGCATCCCAGAAGCATCCTGATGTTATTGTTATGGATGTTGAAATGCCTAAAATGAATGGACTGGAAGCATGCAAGCATCTAAAAGAGAATCCTCTGACTTGCAATATTCCGGTAATCATTTTGACAGTGCGTGCTGAAGTTGATTATGTTTTCGAGGGGCTGAGTTTAGAGGCTATTGATTTTATTCCCAAGGATGCTTTTTCAGAATCGGTGCTTTTGGAAACTCTCTATCAGTTAGATATTTTAAGTGAGAAGAGCATTGCAAAATAAAGCCCCTAACCGGCACGGTGATATCCGTGTAATAGTTGTCGATGATTCTCCTACCGCACGTGAGTTGCTGGTGGCTATCTTGCAGGTATCCGAAGGTATTCGCGTGGTGGGCACCGGGAGTAATGGTGAGGACGCTGTCCGCCTAGTGCGACGGATGCGGCCGGACGTGTTGCTTATGGACATTAATATGCCTAAAATGGACGGGGTGGAGGCCACGCAGCATATTATGGCCGAGATACCGGTTCCTATTATCCTGGTCACCGGTACATTGATGCGTGAAGATGTTGACCTGAGTTTTGAGGCCATCCGGGCCGGTGCTCTAACGGTGCTCTCTAAACCGGGATTAGCCGATAGTGAGGCTTGTGAGGCCGTAGTCCAGACGGTCAGGAATATGGCCGGGGTGCCACTGGTGCGGCGTTGGTCGTCCACGCATAAGTTACGACCGATTGCCGATAAACCTTCACCGGGCAGTGTTACATCACCGGGACTACCTACGCCCATCGTGTCGGAGCCATTGCCGGTCCAGCAAGACGAACTCAAACGACCGTTTCGCCTGATCGGCGTTGCATCTTCCACCGGGGGGCCGGCAGCGTTAGCGACCATATTCAGGGCCTTACCGGCTGATTTCCCGATTCCCATTTTGGTCGTCCAACATGTTACCCAGGGATTTGCTCTGGGGCTTGCCGAATGGTTGCATCGCGAGACCGATATTTATGTTGGATTGGCTGCGCATGGTGCGGAACCGAAACCGGGAACGGTGTTAATTGCGCCGGATGGTTACCATATGCAGATTAATTTCCGGGGTGTGATAGAACTTTGTAAAGAGGAACCTTACAAAGGCTTGCGGCCTTCGGCTAACTATCTTTTCCATTCTCTGGCACGTATTTATGGCCCACGTGCTATGGGAATTATGCTTACCGGAATGGGAGATGATGGGGCAGAAGGGATGAAAGCTTTGCATAAGGCCGGTGGTTTAACCATCGCACAAGATGAGCAAAGCTGTGTGATTTATAGTATGCCGCGCGAGGCTGTAATCCGTGATGCTGTTAATATGGTGTTGTCCCCAACAGAGATTGCCTTAACGCTAAACCGGGTGGCAGAAGAAATGCTATCTAAAGATAGGAATGATCCATGAAAATAATTAATGTAAAAGGGGAAATAGATATTGTAGCGGCCCGTATGGAAGTGCGTAAGTTAGCTCGTTCTGTCGGATTTAATACCCAGTCGCAAGCCCAGATCTCATTGGCTACGTCATCATTAGCGCATTTCCTAGATATGGGTGGGGGATATAATGGCCAAATCCGGTTTGGTTACTTAAACAGTAGTCAATTCCCACAAGTGAAGGTTATTTGTATGGTGTGTTGCGGCGAGGAAATTGCGGCTGCTTTACAATTAGGACAGAAGGCTATCGGTAAACTGCGTTGGATGGTTGATGAGTTATATGTTGAGTCCTCATCGTTGAGTGGTAATGTGGAGGTTACGCTGATCAAGTATACAGCGTAATAGATGTGAAATGACATGTATACATAGTAACGGCAAAGTTCGTATTTTAGTGGTAGAAGATAGTCCAACACAAGCCCTGCATGTACAGACCTTATTAGAGAAATATGGTGCGCGGGTAACCGTGGCCCAGAATGGGCGTATTGGTGTTCAAATCGCCAACGTTGTGCACCCTGATTTAATAATCCTGGATATGCAAATGCCGGAGATGAACGGCTTACAGGCTTGCCAGGTTCTGAAAAAATCTGAAGAAACATGGGATATCCCTATCATTATGTTCACATCTCTTGAAGATGAAGATTTAATTGCCAGTGTCTTAGATTTAGGGGTGGTCGATTTTATCCCTAAAGATGTTTTTGCGGATATGGTGTTAGTAGAAACTTTGCGCCAGATGGGAATGGTAGCAGCAGAATCTCTGGCCTAGTGCCTATGGAGTGTCGGTATCCTCCCTAAAATCCTTTTTCCCTATTGACAAAACTCCTAATTTTTGTTATCATGTCATCATATGACAGTATCATACGATGAATTAGGAGGGACTCATGAAATCCGTGCAGCATATCCAAAGAACGTACTATTTGCTACTTTTTCTTTTTTGGTTATCCATAGCCTTACCGTTATCCCTGGGCATTCTCTTGGCCCAATCTCGCGGCCTTGACCTTTTTCAGGTTGGGGTATTAATGGGCACTTACTCTTTCACCATCGTATTGCTAGAGGTTCCCACCGGTGGTCTCGCTGATGCTATAGGACGTAAAAGGGTGGCCCTCATATCCTATATTTGTCTTCTTATTGCCAGTTTTGTGACTCTTTTTGCTTTCTCATTCCCTATTATGTTATTGGCCTTTATCCTAAATGGGGTGGGACGGGCACTCTCCTCAGGTGCCTTAGATGCCTGGTTTATAGATGCCTTGCAGGCCGCCGAACCGGAGATTGACTTACAGCCCTCTCTGTCTAAAGCGGGTACTTTTTCATTATTGGCCTTGGGTCTTGGTACATTGGGCGGCAGCTTTCTTCCCCGTCTGTTTAGTACCTTGCCCCCTGATGGCACGGCTCCTCTTACACCTCTTTCCACTCCTTTTGCCTTTGCAATTGTCGTGAAGGTTCTTCTATTGGTCTTAACAACTTTACTTGTCAAGGAGGAGCGGCCCGGTGATAGTGTTACGGATTGGAAAAAGGGCTTCCGCGAAGTCCCAAGCATCATTCGCACCGGTTTTACCTTGAGCCGTGACAATCCCACTATCCGGTTGCTCTTAGGGGCCTCTTTGGCCAGCGGCTTGGCTGTGATTAGCCTGGAGAGCTTTTGGCAACCCTACTTTGCCGGACTACTTGCGGGGGATGAGATTAATACTCTCTTCTTCGGTATGGTAATGGGGGGTAACTTCTTGATCGGGATGGTCGGCAATCTCCTGGCTACACCGCTCAGTAAACTCCTGAATAAGCGTTATGGCTTAGTATGTGCTATCTTCCAGGCTGCCTGCGGTATCTCTATGGCCTTCTTGGCTATGCAGACTGCGGTTCCCTTGGCTACATTGCTCTTTTGGTTAGTCTATCTCAATATGGGGGTGACCGGTTCCCCACATAACACGCTTCTTAACCAAGAGATCCCATCCGCACAACGGTCTGCTATGTTGTCTATTGCTTCCCTGGCCGGTTACATTGGCTCTATGATTGGCGGAACCGGCTTAGGCTATATCGCTGAACACTATTCCATCAGCGCGGCTTGGATTATCGGTGGATTGGTTTTAGTGGTATCATTAGGCTTCTACTGGCGCGTGGATGCTTTGCAGTACCAAAAGCCAGTCTCTTTAGAGCCAGCTTTAGAAGAAGCATAGGATTGCGAGGGTATGTCAAAGAAAAAGATTTTCTCAAAAGTTATGAAGAAGCAGACCTTGGCTGAGCAAATGGCAGAGGCTGTTGAGGCATCAATCTTGGCCGGTGAGCTTGAGAGTGGGGCGGTATTACCTACCGAACCGGAATTGGCGCAACAATTTGGTGTCAGCCGGGCCGTAGTCCGTGATGCTACTCGTATCCTTATGGCGCGTGGGCTGGTTGATGTCCAGCACGGGCGGGGAGTCTTTGTTACCCCGCCTCAGAATGAGTTCTTTGGCGCTGCACTCTTATTGGCCCTGCGTCGTGTTGGTGCGACGGCTTGGGATGTGGAACAATTTGCGCAGTTTCTATTCCCGGAAATTGTGGCACTGGCGGCGGTTAATGTCTCGGATGCCGAAATCGCCAAAATCCGGCAGTTAAACGAAGCCTATATTACGGTGTTTACAGAACACCAGACCAATTGGTGGCATAAAGACGCGTCGGCAGAAGCTTGCGAAAAGTTTTCAGCCGCTTCTCGGGAACTAATGGTGGCTATTTTTGACGCGACCCACAACCGGCTAATCCAACAGTTAGCTCGACCCATTCTCAAATTGCGCAACTTGCGAAGTTGGGCCGATGTTGAAGATGATACACCTGAAGATATGATTGACCTGGAGGCAGGCCGCTTCCGCAGGTTAGTGGACGCAATCGCCAGCCGTGATTCCGATAAAGCACGCACCAGTGCGGCTTTCCTGGTATATCTGCCGCCAGAAGCCGTCACCGCAATGCAACAGACCCCTGTTGGCGAAATCACCGAAATCCCCGTGCCGTTGCCGAGAGA
>JAFGKB010000299.1 GCA_016928755.1 Anaerolineae bacterium
CTACATTGACAAGTTCCCAACTTGCCCTACATTGACATTTGATATTTTAACGCAAAGATACCCAGGCGCAGGGGACTGGATAAAAAAATCACCCTGCGCCTCTTTGTCACCTTCTTCTCGCTACCCCCTTACTCCTTTATGCCTTGACTTCCTCCGCCATATCTGGCGGCACAGAGAATACCTCCCCAGCTCGTGGTTCTGCATTTAGTAAATCTATTGCCTCCTCTTCCCACTCCACCGGCACCAAAACATCAACCTGTCCCATCCTATCTACCGTGATCCCGAAGGTCTGGCCAAGAGACTCATAGCGTAGCATAACCGGAATGCCTGCGCTTTCCAATGCTCCACGAATGACCATAGCTCTCAGCATCCCTTGGGCAGTGTAGACGGCCACTAACGGGCTTGTGTGTTGTTCTAACTCGACCATCACCGACCTCCTTTTGTTTTATACCTATAGTTTGCGACATTTTCACCTATTTGTCAATCCTTTTCTTCCTGGTATAATTTGATTGGTTTGGAAATGAAGTATGAATGCTTTTAAGGAGCGTATGACAACGAGCAGTGCCGTAAAGAATGATCAATATTGGGAGCAATTCTCTATTCAGTCTGCAGACCTGGATTACCTGGTCGGTTACCTGGTCGAGTCTGAAAAGCCTAAGACATTGGATACGTTGGCCCAGCAGATTATCAGCTACCGCCATAAGCAATTGGTGAAGTTGATGCAAGACACGCTTTCCCGTGGGCAAATCTATCGTCCTGGGGGGAGCTATACAGTGGGTGAGCAAGTTATATTTCCCCACCTGGGGAATGTCTTGGGCGAAGTGGTGGAAGTCCGTCCGGGTCATAACCCTGAGTATGACTCCTTTTCGGTAATTCGTGTACGGATGGATGATGGCACTGAGCGAGAGTTTGCTGCCGAGCTAGGGGGTGAACACCCCTTGGACCAAGCGAGTTATGTCTCCTCGGAGGATGTCTCCCCGGAGGATTTGTATGAGCAATATGGCGCGGGTGTGAAGGAACTCTTGTTACAGACACTCAAGGACGACTCTAATTTTGTCTCTGTGGGCTATCAATGGTTCGTTCGGGACCTGCTGGTCGATATCTCTGCCGGACAATTGAACATTGCGGAGGCGTTGCTGGATATGAACGGCGGCGGTACCTTGCGCACTGTTGATTTCCTGGATGATATTGATCTACCGGCTGAGATACCGGAATCTTTGCGCCTCTTCTCCCTAGAATATGCCTTGCTCAATGATCAGCGTTTTGACGAGGTCGGCCCATCCGGGGGTGCCCTGTGGTATCTACGCCGTATGGAGCCAGAAGGTGTTCTCGAATCACCTGTGCATTTGCGCTATATGCCGATCCCCTATAACCGGGGTTTAATTGATGATATGATGCTGCCCCTAGAACGTCAGGTGGATGACGAGTGGTCTGGGGTAGCTAATGATAAGGATATACCCGAGGAAGATCCTATTACTGTGGTTCTCTCTTATCCCCATTGGCGCAGTGGAACTTTGCCCTTAACCCCGCGCCTTTCCCAACTCTTCCCCACTGCCCGTATTACCGACCGTATCCGCTTTACCTTTGTGGATGCTGCTAACGGTGATGAGTTCCCTGGTTGGGTGGTGCTCAGCAATCGTTATGTTTACGGGCTTAGCAAGTGGTATGCCGAGCAGCGTGTAGGAGTCGGAAGCTTCGTGGACTTGCGACCCGGTGAAGAACTGGGAACCATTGAAGTGAGCGTCCGCCCCTTCCGTGCCCGCCGGGGTGAGTGGTTGCGTACCGTTTCCGTTGAGGATGGCCACCTGGCCTTCGAAGTCACCCGTGTGCCGGTTGCCTGTGAATTCGACGAGCTGGCAGCTATCGCGGTCCCTGATCCGGAGTCTGTGGATGCATTGGCCAGGGAAATGCGGCGTGTATCTTTGGAATCTTTGGTAGAACGTGTTTTCCGCGAGTTAGCTGTTCTGAGCTTGCAACGTGCCGTTCATGCGATGACTCTTTATAGCGTCATCAACCTGGTGCGCCGGGTTCCACCGGCCCCATTATTGGCGGTATTGGCAATGGCTCCACAGTATATCTCGTTAGGTGATAATTACTGGGCATATCGAGGTGAAAACTAATGGCTACATTACCTGCTAATCCTGCATTAATCAGATTTATGAAACCTACCCTGGACACACCTTTTCACATTGATTATGCGTGGTGGGAAAAGCAGGGTATTGATGTCAACGTGGAATTGTTGGCCCATCTGTGCCCTGAGCACCGCGAAGCTTACCAGGGGCAAAACGTCAGTGAGAAAATTGATTGGGTAGATTGGGACACCGGTGAGGTGCGCCAGATTGAGGGTTTGCAATACATTATCACAACCCATTGCAGCCAGCAACCTGGCTATGTTACCGATGCGTCCACGGTTTTAGAGGCTGTCTTTCGTGTTTTCTTGAGTAACGGCAATCACCCGCTAACCTCTAACCAACTGGCCGCGCTGGTGGGCAATGACCCTGACCGTATCTTGCACATCCTTTCGGGAAAAGTGCACAAGGGCTTGCGTCCGGTATTGCCCACGTTATAGTATAAAAAGTTTGTTAGCCCCCGTAGCGCAATTGGATAGCGCAACGGACTTCTAATCCGTAGGTTGTGAGTTCGAATCTCACCGGGGGTGCCAGAATGCATTGAGAAGCCTCGAAGGCACTTTTCCTCCGAGGCTTTTTCCTTATCTGTCATGCCTGAGCCTTCACACGCTCATCTTGGACTGCCAAGTCCAAGACATACTAAGCTATCTCGCTAACCGTCATGCTGAGATTTTACAACGCACTTAAGAAAGTGCAATGCACCAATTTGGGGCTTCCTACATCCCCAATACCCCCATCAAAATCGGAATCAACCCCGTTCCATTTCCTACAAAATGTATCACCATCCCCGGCGTGTTATTCCGCAGCCGGCTCACCACAAACGACAGCCCCAGCGACATCGGCAGCAGTGCGATCAAATCCCACCACTTATAAGCGTGGAACAGCGTCCACAACACACCGTGAATTACCCACGTCCACTGCC
>JAFGKB010000300.1 GCA_016928755.1 Anaerolineae bacterium
GTCGAAGCATCTAGATCCTTCGACAAGCTCAGGATGACAGTTAGCGAAACATCTCGACCTTCTCTCTGCACTGAACCATCCTGCGGTTGTTACTCAGGTGCAGCGCACCTACTCAATACCTACAAATCCCGCTGGTAAACTCGATGCAGCTTATAAAGCTCGCCGCCCACATTGACCAGATCGTGTTGCATCTGGGTTGCCGATTCCGCGACCTGCGTGAATTCGGCGTGCTCAAATCCGCGACTGTGGACAGTCTTCTCCATCTCGGCATAGAGCAACGCATTGCCGCCAATCCCCTGGAATTCCGGTAAAATACCGGCCCCATTTAGCGAAATCCAGTTAGTCCGTCGCAGTTCTAACAATATATCGGCGATGGACCACGGCATTAAGCGGCCATTAGCACGCTGTAAAGCGGCTGAGATATCGGGGAAACCCAAGAGGAAGCCAACAATATCATCACCGTGGACGATCATCTTAAAGAGACGGTAGTCAGCGATGGTCGCGACATCCTTGAAGACGAAATCGATCTCATTTTGTGTCAACGGGTAATACTCCCAGTTATTCACAAAGGTCTTATTATAGGTCTGGCCGAGCTTACCGATCCAACTCTTAAGATGTCCCTTGTTCTTGAATTGCAAAATCTGTAACGATTCCCGCTGCTTGACCCGCTCGGCAATCCGATGAATGCGCTCCGGAAGCTTGAGGTTGGGAACATCAAAGTAACATGAGACGAAGTCCACAGCTTTCTCAAAACCCAACCCCTCTAATAACTCACTGTAGTAGGGATAGTTATAGTTCATCATCGTCATCGTCTGACGATGTTCAAAACCCTTGACCAGAATCCCATAGCCATCAGAGGACAGGATACACTTAGGCCCCACGATGCGCTTCAGGCCCCGTTCACGCGCCCACGCAAAAGCGCGGTCAAAGAGAGCCTCGGCAACCGCTTTATCGTCCTCACACTCAAAGAGGTAGAACTGGGCTTGCTGTGTATCGTGATACTTGTTATAAGAGGTGTTCTCAATAGCCATAATACGCCCCACAACTTCAGCATCTCGCAAAGCGATAAAGGAATCAGCGTAGGAATGCTCATAAAATGGGTGTCTATTGGGGTCCAGCATAACCTCAACCTCACCCCGGAGTGGCGGAACCCATTGCGGGTGCCCGGCATAAAGATGGAAAGGAAACTGCACAAACCGGCGGACCTGGCCCTTATCTTTAGGGTCAATCTTCTGTATTGTAAGCATAATCACATAACTCCATAAAATAAATTAAGATTAAGTATAACACCTATATAATCTCTACAAACGACCCGGAATCCAGCTTGGTGACCTGGATACGTGTCGGGAAAGCGTCCCGGAGTTCATCAATGTGTGTAATCACCAAGACAAGTTCAAAATCCTCCTGGACAGCCTTAACCGCCTCTACCAGTCTTTGCCGGCCATCAGCATCCAGAGAGCCAAAACCCTCATCCACAAAGAGCGCGCGCAACTGCACGCCGGCACGCTGCGCCAATAAGCGAGAGAGTGCCACCCGGATGGCAAAATTAACTCTGAACTGCTCTCCCCCGGAGAAATTCTCATATGGACGGGTTCCCTTCTCATCACTAATAATAATATCTAAAGTCTCGCGCAGTGAACCGGACTTGGTTTCTCGCTGCGTATCAAAACGCACATGCATACGGCCGCCAGTAAGCTGCTGCAAAATCCGGTTAGCCTCACGCTCTAACTCCGGTAGGGTATGCTCAATAATCATCGCCGGGATCCCATTAACCCCGAACGCATCCCGCAACTCGGACAACACACCCTTGCGCTTGGCCAACGCGTCCCGCTCTTGTGACTGTTCACCGCGCCGTTTCTCCAAAGTCTCAAGGGCGGCAAGAGTCTGCCGGGCCGCGCCCACACGTTGCCGTGCCCTGGCTTCATCCATCCGTACCAGATGTAACTGTTGGACAACCCCACCACCATCTGCCAGACGCCCTTCAATCGCTGCGCTTTCCTCGTCCAACGTCACCTGCTGCTTACGGAGCGCTGCGATCTGCTTGGTTTGCTGGGCGACTTCCTGGGCCAGCCGGTCAAGGGTCTGCTGCACCCCACTTACACCGACCCGCGCCTTCTCCAAATCACGATATGCGGCTTCAGCCGTCGCCAAATCACGCAACCGGGCCTTAATACGGTCGTGCTCATCTATATCATAGCCTAGTTCCGCCAGATGTTCCAGGAGTTCCCCCAAGGCAATCTGCTCGGCTAAGGCATATTCTTGCTTATCCAGACGAAGCTGGCACGCGGCCTTATCTTGGAGTACTTGGGTCAATGCGCTCCGGGCCTCCCCCCCATAGTTCTCGTCCACTATCTGCCGTTCCAGTTCAGTAATCGTTGTTTGCAATTCCATAATACGTTGCGCCGCGTCTGCACCCTGTTCCACCTGTTGGCTCAGCCGGGCAACGATATGCTCTTTCTCAGCTCGGCCCTGGAGCTGCACATCTAGTTCCTTAATCTCGTCGGCAAGGGAAACCTTACCCACATCAAGTTCCAGGAGTTGTTGACGGTTAGCGCGGAACTCGTCCCCCATAACAGCCCCCTCCCCCTGTATCTGTTCCACCAGGCGTTCCCGGTGTTCTAGGGTGAGCGACTGCCGGCAAAGCGGGCACACCGCTTCCGCCTTCGCGAGAACGTCCAAGTCTGCTTTCTTAGCATTCATCAAGTCCCGGAGTTGGCGGTTGCGCTCTTTGAGGCGACTTCTCTCGACTTCCAAGCCCTGCAGCTCGGCCTGGATATGGCCGTGCTGCTCCGTAAGTTCCAGGTAAACGGCCAGCGCGGCTTCCGCCTCCGCCAATTGCGCGTCCATTTCTGCCCCAGGTATACGCTCCTCCAAGAGTCTGATTTGTCCTCGCAGATCACTGATAGACTGCTCCAATTGCTGCCGGGCCTGGGTGATAACCTGGAGATACCGGGATTCCTCACGTTCTATATCCCGAAATTGCGCCACTAAACCCTCACGCGCCAGGGAGATTTTATGCTCAAGATCACTCTTCTGCTGCTGGAGACGCGCCACTTGGCTTAACTTCTCATTCCACGCCTGGTCCTCAGAACGTGCCATCTGGTAAGCCTGGTAAGCGGCATCAATAGCCTCAGCCTGGGTTAGCTGCTCTTGGTAACGCGACAACTGCTGCTGTTGGTCCTGCTGCTCCTGCTCCAATGCATAGAGACGCTCCTCCTCCTGCCGGATACGGTTAGCTAAATCCCTATGTTGATTTTTGAGCGCGACTAACTGCTCCTGCAAGCGCGTGAGCACATCTACTTGTTCCTGTACTGCCTGTAACCGGAGCGCCGTGGCTTCCGCCTGGGCCTCCGCCTCAGCAAGCTGTGCTTCATATTCATCACGCCGCTCAAGTTCTGCCTGGATTTCGGACAAACGACGTGTGATTTCCTGCAGGCGACCTTTGACCGCGGCTAATTCTGCTTTGACCCGTTCCTGGTATGTACTCCAACGGTCTAATCCCAGGATAGCACTGAGCACATGCTTGCGCGCAGTGGGGGTTTGCACCGTAAACTCATCGGCATGGCCTTGGCGCAAATAGGCCGAGTTAATAAAGGTGTCGTAATCCAGCCCGATTTGCTCAATAATGCGGGATTGGGTCTCCCGGATATTGTCGGCATTCAGGGATCGCCAACCCGCATCAGTTTCGGCCTGGAAATCGAGGATTGAGTTGGTAGTACGCCGCCCGCGTTGTTCGCGCCGGCGCAAGATACGAAAATGTCGTATTTTTCCACCCTGGTACAGCATCCGGAAAACCAGTTCTACTTCAAGGTCAGATTCACCGTGATAGATAAGATTTTCATCCCGGCCATACTGTGCCCGGGAGCGGCCCCAGACGCCCCACGTGATCGCATCTAACAGGGAAGATTTGCCGGCCCCATTTTCACCCACAAGGCTGGCCAAATGGACGCCCCGCAAGTCGAGATCGGTCTCACGATGGGATAGGAAGTTTTTTAGATGCAGCTCTTCTGGAATCATAGTAATCTAACGACTATGCTGCCCTTATAAAATTCCAAAAAGATACCGGCTGCGCACATCCAAACCTCAATCCAACGCTTCTTCTGTTAGCTCCATAGATGCGCACAGATCGGTGTCTGAACCTAGCCAGGGCAGCCAGCGGATAAACTCACTGAGTGGCCGGTCACCAAATATCTCTACCCGGTTCAGGGAATAACGATTGAATGCCCCCTGGATAGGGATAGACCCCATCGCAACCGCCGAGGTATAACCGGCTTTCTCCAGCATCTCGACCACACTGCTGTTGTAATTAGCGTATGGATAAGAGAGCGAGGTCACCGTAATCCCTAATTTGGATTCCAAGGTTAACCGGGAATTATAAATCTCCTGCCAGGCAACGTCCGAGGTCACCGTAGTTAAATCAACGTGTTTGCGAGTATGGGAGCCAATTTCCATACCGGCGTCGGCGATCTCCTGCAATTCCTCCCAAGTCACAAAACGGCCACCGACCGGATACGTGCTAGGAATGTAGAACGTCGCCAAGAAGTCATACTTCTGAAGCAGCCGGAAGATATTTGTATATTGCTCAACCCAACCATCATCAATAGTGATCGCAATAGGTCGCTCCGGTAAAGTGAACTCCCCCGCAACCGCCGCCATAATCTGGCTCACGGTCACCGGCTGATAACCGAGCCAATACAGCAATGCCAACTGGGCGTCGAAATCCTCCACCGTGACATTGTAACGTGTGGTACTCTGATTATCTGCTTCGAGACTCTCCCGGCCTACAAAATGGTAGAGCACAATGGGAACCACGACATCGGTTTCCGTCGCCTGTTTCTGGTATTGCTCCGCGCGGTCCGGGGCACAGATCAAGCTGAGCAAATCCGGGTGTGCCTCGAGATAAGCCGACAGCGGGAAATCCGGTGTGGGTGTCGGCGTTGGTGACGGGATCAAGGTAGGGGTGGCGGTTGCAGTCGGTAACGGAGTAGCTGTAGGTGTAGGCGTTGGGGTAGGTAAAATTATAGGTGTTGAAGTAGCTGTAGGTCCAGGGGCAGCCCCAACACGCTGTGCAATCGAGATAGACAAACGGCCCCCTACAGTGACTAAGGCGATTAACAAAATAGCCACAATGATACTCAAAGAGAAATATTTAGCTGACATATTAAATGATAAATCCCCGTCTTAAGCTGATGTTTTGCCTTTATATCCCTTGGCGACAATAAAAGACTCCCAACTTTCTTTTCGTGTGGCCTCAGGAATATTAGTTTTCACCGGATGAAAAGCCATTTTCACGTCATGAATCAAGGCCGGCAGGTCTTCACCGTTAAACACCTTGGCGACATAGTTCCCCTTGGAGACCAGCACCGCCTGGGCAAACTCAAAAGCCGCACGGGCCAGCTCAATACACAATACATGGTCCCGCAATTTAATCCCGGTAGTAAATGGGGCCGCGTCACTGATAACGACATTAGCTCGCCCCCCGGCCAATTCCATAACCTGGGCCATTACCGCCGGGTCGGTCATGTCACCCTGGACAATGGTCACACCGGGGATAGGCTCCATCTCCTGGATATCCAACGCGATGACCTGGCCTTTTGGGCCAACCCATTTACGGACAACCTGGGACCAAGACCCCGGAGCGGCACCTAAGTCAACGACAACGTCACCGCGTTTTATAACGTGAAAGCGTTCCTGAATTTGAATGAGCTTGTAAGCAGAGCGAGCACGATAACCATCGGATTTGGCCTGCTTAAAGTAGCGATCCTTGTGCTGCTGTTCGCGCCAATGTGGCATATAGAACTATCCTTTGTGTTGATAATAAAAATCCTGGAAATTTTGCATAATACTTTGAGGTAATCGGCCTACAATCCGAGTTCCTTGGGGTAGATGATCCTCCAGCTCGATCAATCCCCGCTCATGGAAGAGACTGACCAGCTCACCATTTTTAAAGGGGATTAAGACCTCCACCGGCAACATCTCAGCCTCCAAGACCTCTTCAATATGCGCCTTAAGTTTATCAATGCCCTGACCGGTTACCGCCGAAATAGCCACCGAGTCAGGCATATCACATAACGCGGCGCAGGCTTCCTCTGGATTATCAAAACGGTCAATTTTATTGAGCACGTTGATGATCGGCAAGTTGGAAGCTTCGATTTTCTCTAGCGTCTCATAGACTGCACGCGACTGCGCCAGGGTACGGGGATGACTGATGTCAATCACATGGAGTAGCAGGTCGGCCTCTGTAATCTCCTCAAGAGTAGCCTGAAAGGCCGCCACTAACTGTGTCGGGAGTTTCTGGATAAAACCGACCGTATCGGTTACCAGGATAACCGTCCCCCCAGGCAACTCCACACGGCGGGTAGTGGGGTCAAGCGTAGCAAAGAGTTGGTTGGCAATATAGACATCGGCATCACTAAGTTTATGCAACAACGTGGATTTACCGGCATTTGTATATCCCACCAGGGCCACTGTAGGCAGCCCACTGCGACGGCGATTACTGCGATAACGGGCACGGTGAGCACGCACTTCTTCCAAATCACGCTTGAGCCGGGCAATACGGCCCCGTATAACCCGGCGGTCCATTTCCAACCGGGTCTCACCAGGTCCACGCAAACCGACGCCGCCCGTCGAGCCACCGGCACGGCCACCGGCCTGCCGGGTTAGGGCCTGCTGCGTCCACGTCTGGGTCAAACGTGGCAAACGATATTCATACTGGGCCAGTTCAACCTGTAACGCACCCTCACGGGTATGCGCGTGCTGGGCAAAGATATCCAGGATGAGGCCGGTACGGTCAATAACCTTGACATTCTTACCAAAGACCTTCTCTAATTCACGTTGGTGACGTGGAGATAGCTCATCATCGAAAATGACGACATCGGCCCCCATCATACGTACCAGTTCGGCCACTTCATCAACCTTGCCTTTACCAATAAACGTAGCCGGATTGGGCTGGTCTAGCTTCTGCACCGTCCGGCCCACGATTTCCAAACCGGCAGTATCAGCAAGTCGCTCCAACTCATCTAATGACTCCGTCGCCGACCAAGCCCCCGGTATAAATTTACCATCAGGCCCTTCTTTCCATTCCACCCCTACCAGAAAAGCCTGCTCCGGCGGGGCTAAAGTTTCTTTTGTTGTTCGATATTCAGACATACTTTCCATTTCCTATCAAAATAGCCCCATTTAAACGGTAGGCTATGATTTAACCTTCTAATGATAACCGGAAAACGAGCAATAGCAAGAAAAAATCCGTCATACCTATGCAATCCGGGAAGCTGTGTTACAATGCATAGTGTGAGTGCATTTGAAAATATTAAAGACAGCTCAAGATGGGACACGGCGTTACTAGACTTACCCCACCCACATGTGCTACAATCATGGAATTGGGGGATGTTCAAAGAAAGACACGGGTGGCGACCGGAGCGTTTGTTATGGGAACGCAAAGCCGCAGCACAAGTCCTTATCCAGGATCACGGGCGATTCAGAATCGGTTATGTGCCCAAAGGCCCGATTCTGAATTGGAGTGAACTGGACCAGGCCAAAGAGACGCTGCACACCTTGGAAAATTTAGCCCAAGCGAACGCGCTACTACTGTTAAAAATCGATCCTGATGTAAACCCAGATACTCCGGAAGGCCAGGCCATAAAAGAACTCCTGGCCCAACGTGGCTGGAAGCCATCCTTCGAGCAAATACAGTTCCGTAATACGATGATACTAAACTTACAGCCAGACCTTGACACTATCTTGGACGCAATGAAGTCAAAGTGGCGGTATAATATTCGCCTGGCGGATCGTAAAGGCGTACAAGTCAGATGTGCCGCGCTATCTGAATTACCGGTATTATACGAGATGTACGCAGAAACGGCCCGGCGTGATCGCTTTATCATCCGTGATGCAGCCTATTACACCGCCGCCTGGCGCACGTTTATCGAAGCCGGGCAGGCGATCCCGCTCATGGCAACAGTAGGAGAAGACTATGTGTCGGCCTTAATTCTTTTCTACTTCGACAAGCGGGCCTGGTATATGTACGGCGCATCACGGGATATCCATAGAAAATTTATGCCCAACCATCTCTTGCAATGGGAGGCCATCAAACAGGCAAAAGCATTAGGCTGTACAGAATATGATATGTGGGGCGCACCGGATGTCCTGGAAGAGAGCGATCCTATGTGGGGCGTCTACAGATTCAAGGAAGGCTTTGGCGCCGAGTTCGTGCCACATATTGGGGCTTATGATTATGCACCCCATCCGGCCCTCTATCGCCTATATGCGTTCTTACGTCCCCGGCAAGTGAGTTGGGCACAAAAGCGTTATTGGAGGCAACACGTCTCCCAAACCACCACCACATAACGGAGGTTACGTTGCGGATTCTAATTACCGGCGGAGCCGGCTTTTTAGGCAGTGCGCTGGCTAATGCCTTAGTAAAACAAGGCCATGAAGTAATGGCCCTTGATGACTTAAGTAGCGGTAATCCCGACTACTTAGATTCCCGTGTGTTGTTCCATCGCGGCAGTATTGCCAACCGCCCCAAACTCTGGACCTTACTGCAAGGGGTGGATTGCGTCTACCACCTGGCGGCCCGCGTGCTGGTCGCCGAGTCCATACTCTATCCCCGGGAGTACAATGAAGTCAATGTCGGCGGAACACTGGCACTCCTGGAATCTATGCGCGATGTTCAAGTCCCCAAACTTATCTTCACCTCTTCCGGGGCCATTTACGGGGAGCAAGTCCAGCAACCGGTGATAGAGGAAATGATACCTAACCCGCGCTCGCCCTACGCGGTCAGCAAACTATCGACAGAATACTACGCCCATACCATCGGCTCATTATGGAATATTACCACGGTATCCTTGCGCATCTTTAACGCTTATGGACCGGGCCAACCCCTACTCCCCTCCCACTCCCCCGTTATCCCACGCTTCCTCCACCAGGCACTTGGCGGTGGCTCCGTGGTTATTTTTGGTTCCGGTACTCAGACGCGGGATTTTGTCTATGTGGATGATGTGGTAACAGCCCTGATAGCGGCCGCGACTGCCAAACATATTAACCGGCAAACTATCAACGTGGGGAGCGGTATTGACACATCAATTAACGCCTTGGCCAACCTGATCCTGAAGTTAACCAACTCTTCCAGTTCGATCCTCCACAGTACCACTGAGGATAATGGAGTATCGAAATTACAAGCTGATATTGCCTTAGCCAAACAACTCTTGGGATACCAACCTAAAGTCTCATTGGAAGAAGGAATACGCCGCATTCTGAAAGAGGACCCACGTTTTAGACTTTCATAGACTATTGGAAGAGTTCCTGTGATAAAAACGAAACCGGTTCTCGATAAAGCCTTAACTTGGTGGCGAGAGCAAACACACATACTTAGTCTGCGTAAGAAAATCCGGCGGTTTCAAAAAAAGCCGGTTGTAGGCTTTGTGGTTGTGATTTATAATCGTTATATACAACACCATATATCGATGTACGCAGCGGCCTTGGCGTATTACACCATCCTATCTATAATCCCGCTGCTCCTATTTCTAATCTCATTTGGGAGCTTTTTCATAGACCCGGAGCGCATTCGCTCATTTACCCTTACGGAACTATCATCGCTAATGCCGGTAGCGGCGGATACAATACAGGCAAATTTTTCCGGGGTATTACGCTATCGTGGGACCCTGGGTACAATTTCAGGCTTAGGTGTATTATGGTCAGCATCAGGATTATTCTCGGCCCTGGTACAGGTTATTAATGCCGTTTGGGGCACACCACACCACCACAGTTATCTAAAACGCCGGTTATTTGGCGTTACGACTATTCTGGCACTCACGGCCTGGATTTTATTCACACTCTGGGCCAATACTATCGTTACCTTAATCATCAAATTCCCGCCCTTGGAAGATTCTCTGATCGTCAAATACTTCCCGTTTATAGAGAACATTTACTCATTAGGATCATTATGGCTAGAACGCAGCCTGTCATTAATAACCATTGTGCTACTGCTGATATTGCTCTATCGCTTCTTTCCACCGGCACCCATACACTGGCGTTTTGCAGTCGGAATCGGTTTCGTGACCGGGCTGGTCTGGGAATTAACCCGTGAGGCGTTTGCAAAGGCCCTGGCCGGCGGATTACTCAGCTATCCCCTGATTTACGGTTCATTATGGAGTCTTATCGTCCCGGTTATCTGGGCTTATTGGACCTATATCCTGATTTTGATCGGTGCAGAAATACAGGCATATTTAGAAGAACGGATGACATTACGGCAAGGGTAATCGCAAGAAATTGCTAAGTGCGTGATTAAGAAATCATGGGCACTTAAGAAAGTGCGTTGCACTATCCCACATCTAAGGAGGATACAATGTTAATAACACATGCTAAAGTTGCAACTCTGGGAGAAGCTCCCCAACTGATTGATGATGGCGCCATCCTGATCCAGGATGATAAAATCACAGCCGTGGGAACAACGGCAGCGTTGGCGACCGAGCATCCGGGGGAAGAGCAACTAGACGCCCAAGGACAACTGGCACTCCCGGCGGCTTTATGTGGTCACACACACTTCTACGGGGCCTTTGCACGCGGCTGGGCCTATCCAGGGCCGGCAGCCACACGCTTCGGCGAGATCTTGGAGCGCTTATGGTGGCGGTTGGACAAACAACTTACGCCGGAGGATGTACGTTACTCTGCCCGCGTCTGTCTGGCCGACGCAATCCGGCATGGAACCACGACCCTTATTGATCACCATGCCAGCCCCTATGCCATCGAAGGCTCGCTGGACATTATCGCCGAAGAAGTCACCAACAGCGGCATACGGGCGGCCCTCTGTTATGAAGTAACCGACCGCGACGGTGCGGAACTGGCAAGCGCCGGTATAGCGGAAAATGTGCGCTTTTTAAAGCAGTTGGCCCAAAATCCACAGCCCCACTTGGGGGCGACCTTTGGTCTCCACGCCTCCCTGACATTAAGCGACGAGACGCTGGCCGCTGTAGTCGCGGCGGCGGAAGGGCTAGAAACCGGATTCCATATCCACGCGGCAGAAGGGATCGAGGATGTAGAGGACAGTCTGCGCAAATCCGGCAAGCGGGTTATCCAACGGCTCTATGCTGCCGGTATCCTTGGCCCACGCTCTATTGTCGCCCACGCCGTGCACGTAGACACAAGCGAGATCGACCTCTTGGCAGAAACCGGCACCTGGGTCACCCACCAACCCCGTTCCAATATGAACAATGCAGTAGGCTTTGCCGAAGTGGAGAAGATGTTAGAGCGCGGCGTCAAAATCGCCCTGGGTAACGATGGATTCAGTAACAATATGTTCGCCGAGATGAAAATAGCCTATTTGGGGCACAAGTTAGTCCAAGGCGACCCGCGCTCAATGCCTGGCGATAAGGTCTTCGACCTGGCCTACCCGGCTAACGCAGCATTGGCAAAACTCTTCTGGCCAGCACAGGCCCTTGGGGAACTCTCGCCGGGGGCAATGGCGGATATTATCCTGTTGGATTACAAGCCGACCACGCCCCTGACCGCCGGTAATTTACCGTGGCATATTCTCTTTGGTTATGAAGCTTCGGCGATTACCACTACAATCAGTGCCGGGAAGGTATTAATGAAAGACCGGCAATTACTTACGATTGATGAAGAAGAGAGCACCGCGCGCTCACGAGAACTGGCAGCACAACTCTGGGAGCGGGCACAAAGATAACTTAA
>JAFGKB010000006.1 GCA_016928755.1 Anaerolineae bacterium
AAGCGGCACCGTAGACACGACTATCGTTACGGCTACCTCCACATCCAATCCCAATATAACTATGCCCGTCACCGATACCACCACCGTCTTTACAACCCATAAATTTATCTACTTGCCCGTTGTTCTAAGAAGTAACAGCTAGTATTCCTGAAAATCGTCAGGTGCAACGCACTTAAGAAAGTGCAATGCACCGATTTTCGCAGGAGTACTAGGGGAACGTCAAAATCACAATCAAGAAAGTAACGTGCTCTTTAACTGAGAAGCACGTTACTTTCTTGACCTTAATCCAGAATTCCCCTAGAATTCCATTAACGCACAGAATATCCTTTTTGTGGTAAGATATGAAAGGCACAAGCAACCTGATACTGTAGGAGGGTATGTTATGAAAGAGCAAGAGCAATCAAACACAAAAAATGGCGCAGAAATCAAAATCCCGTGTGAAGTTTACTCACGTATTGTTGGCTATTTACGCCCGGTCCAAAACTGGAACAAAGGCAAACAACAAGAGTTTAAAGATCGTACGACCTTTAACATCCCGGAGCAGCAACAATAGTTAGACGGGACGCTTGAACCCGCACCCTAAAGGGCTGGCCGACGCGCCAGCCCTTTATTAAGTCATATGCAAATTAAAGGCTGGCAACGCACCACTCTCATTGATTATCCGGGACATATCGCAACCGTTATATTTACCGGCGGCTGTAATTTCCGCTGTCCTATGTGCCACAATAATGAGTTAGTTATGGCCCCTGGAAAACAAGCTACTGTCCCGGAAGGAACCTTCTGGAATTTTCTGGAAAGACGTGCCGGGAAAATCACCGGCGTTGTGATAACCGGGGGAGAACCCACATTACAACCCGATCTCGACCTCTTCCTGGCCGAGATTCATAAACACCATTTAGAAGTGAAACTGGATACTAATGGTTACCAACCAGAGATACTGTCACGTTTGCTAACTGAGCACCTGGTAGATTATGTAGCAATGGATGTCAAAGCACCACCAGAGAAATACGCGCTACTTGCAGGAGTACCCAATTTAGATGTAGAGAGAATTGCGCAAAGCATACGTATGGTAGCAGAAAGCCACCTCCCTTACGAGTTCCGCACCACTATAGTTCCCACACTCCTAGACCAAGCGGATATGGAAACGCTGGCCCAATGGTTAGCAGACCTGTGCAAAGAAGCTCCAAGCCCGCCCCATTACGTATTGCAACAATTTCGTGGGGTCAAGACCCTTGATCCGGCATTAGAAGGAGTAGCCCCCTACTCTGTTGACATTCTGCACAGTATAGAGAAAAACATAAAACAGTACCTTCCTGAAATTACATTACGCGGGGTATGAATATGGAAAAAGTCATAACACAGATAAAACAGGCAATAGGGGAAGCACGAGCCTCAAAAAGTAATCTTAAAGGGGAAAACCGTTTAACAACCCCGGTAATACGTGATATATCCAAGCAATACTACCAAGATATCAAACACTTGGAAAAATCACAAGTCCTTGATATCTGCGAGATTCTTTTAGCATCAAGAGATGGAGCAGAGAGGATTATCGCTTTCGATTGGGCCTACCGGTACAAGAAACACTACACAGAAGATGATTTCCAACGCTTTGAGTTGTGGTTGGCCAAATACGTTGATGATTGGGGTAGCTGTGACGACTTCTGCAGCCATGCATTCGGGCATCTCATCTACCGTTACCCGGCACACATCACCCAAGTAAAAGCGTGGACACAATCTCCCAACCGCTGGTTTCGCAGAGCTGCAGCCGTCATTATGATTTACTCGGCAAGGAAAGAGACACATCTTGATGCTGCCTTTGAAATTGCGGACTCGCTCCTTATGGATCAAGATGACCTGGTACAAAAAGGCTATGGATGGATGCTAAAAGAAATCAGCAAACGCCAACCGGCACCGGTATTCGACTACGTAATGGCACATAGGGCCACTATGCCCCGCACAGCGCTACGCTATGCGATTGAGAAACTTGCCCCTGAACTACGCAAACAAGCTATGCAGAAGTCTTGACGGTACCCTGTTATGGGGGTACTTTTATATTAAACCCAATAACCTGGAGGTTAAAACATGCAAGAAACAGGAACCAAACTCCCCAAGTGGGATGTGACCAACGTATATCCTGGACTCGACACACCGGAATTTGAAGCCGGTTACCAATCACTGGTCAAAGGTATCGGTAAACTCGAAGCCCTCTTTGAAGAACACGCTATCCAGCGACCGGGAAATCCGCCGGAGATTAATAAGGATACAGTTCAAATTTTTGAAGCCGCTCTGGAACAGATTAATGTGGTTACAACCCAAGTACACACTCTAAGAACCTATATCTTCACTTTTATTGCCACAGATTCGCGTAACACCCTGGCACAGGCCAAATTCAGCGCATTCCAAAACCAGGAAGTCCGCATTGCAAAGCTATTCACACGCTTTGTCGCTTGGGTGGGTTCCTTAAACCTGGAAAGTTTGCTCGAGAAATCCAACGCCGCACGAAAACACGCTTATACATTACATAATGCTCATATCCAGGCTAAGCATCAGATGTCACCGGCTGAGGAAATACTGGCACAAGAGCTTAATGTCACCGGGGGCAAGGCCTGGGCAAAGTTTTATAATAACTACGCCTCACAAATCACTAACCAGATACAGATTCAAGGTGAGATGAAGACCCTGCCAATGACGGCAATCCGCAACCTGGCGTTTAGCCCTGACCGGGAAATTCGCCGGCAGGCTTACGAGGCCGAATTGGCAGCCTGGGAAGAATCCGCCATGCCCATTGCCGCGGCCCTCAACAGCCTCAAAGGGCAGATGCTTACGCTCAGTCATAAACGCGGGTGGGATTCAGCTTTAGACGTGGCACTCTTTGATAACCATATCGACCGTGAGACGTTGGAAGTCATGATGCAAACGGCCAAGAAGAGCTTCCCTCACTTCCGGCGGTATCTAAAGGCTAAAGCCAGGGCTTTAGGTGTTCCCACATTGGCATGGTATGATATCTTTGCGCCGGTGGGCGAAAGCCGCGCCTGGACTTTTGAAGAGGCGAAATCTTTTATCATCACCCAATTTGGTGGTTATTCTGAGAAACTGGCGGGCTTGGCAAAGCGGGCCTTTGATGAGAACTGGATTGACGCAGAACCCCGTGACGGGAAACGCGGTGGAGCATTTTGTGCCTGGTTGCAGGGGGAAGAATCACGCATTTTATCCAACTTCCAGCCTGCTTATAGCGGTATGGGGACTTTAGCCCACGAGCTAGGCCACGCATACCATAATATGACCCGTGCGGAACGCACCTACTTACAACGCGAGACCCCGATGACTCTGGCCGAGACGGCCAGTAACTTCTGTGAGATTATCGTCCGAGATGCCGCCCTAGAACAGGCCGAACTTAGCGAACAAATGGCAATCCTGGAAGCCTCATTACAAGATGCGTGCCAAGTGATAGTAGATATAACCAGCCGCTTTATTTTTGAAAGTGAGGTCTTCGAGAAACGACAAGCGCGGGAACTCAGTGTTGAGGAACTTAATACCATTATGTTGGATGCTCAACGTGCGACTTATGGGGATGGGCTGGACGAAACATTATTACACCCGTATATGTGGGCCGTTAAACCCCACTACTATTCGGCAACCTTCTATAATTTTCCGTATATGTTCGGTCTGTTATTTGGTTTGGGACTCTATGCCTGTTACCAAGAAAATCCGGAAAGTTTTATTGAACAATATGACGATCTGCTATCGGCCACCGGTATGGATAACGCAGCAGACCTAGCCGCCCGCTTTGGCATTGATATCCACACTGCTGATTTCTGGCAAGGCAGCCTTGACCTCCTCATCGAAAACATCGACCGCTTTGAGAAATTAGTAGAAGAATATACAGTCTGATTGGCGTACCCTGATGAGCTATACGTACACTTACCCACGACCAGGTGTGACGGTTGATATTATCCTTTTGCGGCACGGCATAAAAGGGACAGAGATTTTACTGATACAACGGGGACACCCACCCTTTGCCGGTCAATGGGCGTTACCCGGTGGATTTGTAGATGAGGGGGAGACACTAGAACAGGCAGCATACCGGGAACTTCACGAAGAGACACAGATTGAGGGTATCCGATTACAACAACTGGCCGCCTTTGGCGACCCAGGACGTGACCCACGCGGCTGGACGGTATCTATCGCATTTTGGGCCTGGTTGGGCGAAATGCAACCGGAGGCAATAGCCGGAGACGATGCCGCCAATGCCCAATGGTGGTCATTGAACAGCCTCCCACCGTTAGCTTTCGATCATGACAAGATCATAGCGACTGCCAAGCAGGCATTGGCACAACTATAACTTATCTAAAAAACAGGGTTATGCACAGCAAAACAGCATAACCCTGTTTCTTGTATCATGCTTATACTTGGGTTACTTTCCAATCCACAATACCACG
>JAFGKB010000301.1 GCA_016928755.1 Anaerolineae bacterium
GCTTAGGAAAGCGCGCTTAAGAAAGCGCGTTGCTCTTGTATCTCAATATGGACAAATTATTTATGGACAAAAGGGACGAAAGCCACACCGCCCAAATCAATCTTCTCAAATTGATCACCGTGGCGAATTACCAGCCAAAGAGTTTGGTAACCATGAAGGGGGCCAACTGGTATGACTAAGTGCCCACCTTCATCCAGTTGCTCCATTAAGGGCGGAGGTATTTGTGTTGGGGCAGCCGTGACAATAATCCCCTGATAAGGACTGTGTTCCGGCCAGCCAGCATAACCATTACCGAAACGACAATGTACATTGGTATAGCCTAATTCCTGAAGCCGGGCCTGTGTCTCCTCGTGAAGCATAGCAATACGCTCTACTGTGTAAACTTCCATGCCCATCTCGGCAAGTATAGCCGCCTGGTACCCTGAACCCGTACCAATTTCCAGTACACGGTTTCCCGGTTTCAATGATAACATTTGGGTCATCAAGGCTACAATATAGGGCTGCGAAATCGTTTGGCAATGGCCGATTGAAAGCGGGTAATCACCATAAGCCTGGGAGCGTTGCTCAGGGGCTACAAACTTATGCCGTGGAACTTGTTCCATAGCAGCAAGAACCAAAGGGTCACGCACCCCACGAGAACGAATCAAGGCCACCATAGCGGCCTGTCTATCTTCTGTCCTCGTGTCAAAATCATCCATTTTCTAAGCCTCTCAACACTCGCTAAAGACAAGGGTTAACGTCTAACCATACTCCCCGCAGAAGAGGCAGCCATCATATTTTCCATTTGTGCATTACTGCCATTAAGACCATAAATTACGATTTGGCTACCTTCCTCACGACCGATACGCTCAAGAACATTCAAGCGGTACAATTCTAATGCCTGTGGTCCCATTAAAGCCGATGCCTCTTCCAACTTAAGGGCAACTTGTTTTTCGGCCTCAGCTTCGGCAATTTTAGCTTGGGCCGCCCGGCGAGATTGTGCCAGGACACTTAACTCCTGGATTAGGTCAGGAGGCACGTGAACATCGGTGATTTCCACAGAAGAGACATCAATCCCAAAGGTGGAAGCCGCTTGATCAATAATTTTCTTCAAGCGCTCCGAGACTTTTTCACGTGCGCCCAACAACTCAGTGAGTTCCAAAGTACCGATGGTATCCTTGAGAGCACTGTTAGCGGCCTGGAACACCGCCTCATGGTAATTGAAAACACCTAACGCAGCCTTTTTAGGATCCTCGACGCGCCAGAAAATAACCGCCTCACACCCTACCGGGACATTGTCAGCAGTTAGAGTCTCCGCAGCCTTAATCACACGGGTCTGAACACGAATATCTAATGTCATGGCCACAGACTGATAAAAGGGAGGATAGGGAATGACCCAGAAACGCCCAGGGCCGCGCACCCCTACAAACTTCCCTAATTTGAGGACAACGACCCGCTGAAACTCAGGGATGATATAGAGACCACTGCTTATCATACCGGGCACAACTAAAGTGATTAAGCCCCCAACAAAGAAAATGAAATATCCTAAAATCACACTAATCCGGCTAAGTAGCGATCCAATGATGAGCGTTAGAAGTCCAAAGACGAAAAGTATCCCCAACCAAATCATAGAACGGAGTACACGCTGGACACTGTTAAGACTACGCTGCTGAGCTGCCGCCTGGGGAATACCCAGGCTTATTTCCTGATGACTCATTAAACTCTCCTTTCACAATTGAATTACAAAGATGGCAATGGATATTCAAACACCTTCTACCTATACTTATAATACAACACTAAACGCTTTGTTTCAAATCCCAATCCAATAAAACCCTAAGCGTTTTAGCCAAGACAACAATATAGAGACTTTGAAACATTACGAGTTGAAGGGATTTCAGGGGCCGGCACCGTAAATACTCCAATAGGCTTCACCTCCCAATGCACGTTGGGCAATATCACGAGCCAAAGGCAAGCCGCGATCACCGTTGGTCAGGATTACAATCCCGAGGCCCCGCTCTGGATAGATGACCAGCAAGCTCTTATAGCCGGTATTGGAACCCCAGTGCCATAAGGCATCACCTTCAGCACTCTGCTGAATACCAATACCCAGACCCCAAGAGATATCCGGGATTACAGAGATTTGGGGACTGCGGGATTGTGTGGCGAGTTGTGTATCAATATGCTGTGGAGCAGCCATCTCAATCAGGAAGCGCGCCATATCACTTGCTGTTGACCGTAACGTATAGGCAACATTGGGTTGACGGATATATAAATTAGGGAGTGGCCCGCTGACAGCAGCAGAGATTCCCAGGAGCAACGTTAGACTTAGCAGGAACGAAACGCTAAGCCACATAAGTTTCCAACCGGTAGGCCCGTTCACCGTGCCTAGTCCCCTTGGCAAGAACCAACGCCCACTAAAAAAGAGCAGTCCCCAAATGAGGCTTAGCATCAATCCGAGCACTACAGCCAACCCTGAGAAATTCCAGCCTAGGATGAAACCAATAATCAAACATAGAGACACCCAGGCAAAACCCACAAGGTACAAAACTCTACGATACTTAAAAGACCATTGCCGCCTACACAAGTAAAGAAATAGGCTATCCGCTAGAAAGAATAGGGAACTTAAGACCAACCAAAAAGCAGTCCAGACGGCCACGGGAATGACATATGAGACATGCCCATTTGCAGTACGCAAATGGATGTCAGGTGAGCTAATATAACTACTGGAATTCATACCTAATGGCTTGAATACCCTATCATGGGCAATGTTCTCTATAGACACGGCCTGATGATCAGCAGAAAGTTGGGCGATTCGCTGCTCCAAGAGAGCTTGCAAATACATAAATCCAATCCCAGAGTAGCAGAACTTTTCTCCTGGTGAAAATGCTAGGCGTTTACTTCGCAAAAGCATTGCATTGGAAAGCCCGGAGCTGTGGGTTAATAAATGGCGCATTGTGATCGTGTCTGCGCTGTCAGAACGCGGCAGCCAGGGCGTGGTAAGATAATTGATCACCGGTTCATCCAGGGCCAGCCAGCCCTGGGACACATATTGGAGGGCAATGTAAGCGGCTACCGGCTTGCCATTTGAAGCGACTTCAAAGACTGTATCTGGAGTTACAGGGACACGGGTCAAGGTATTCACCACACCAAAGCCGGCAGTCCAAGCGATGGTGTGGTCACGGATAAGCGCAACAGACACACCGGGAACGCCCAGCTCTTGCATACGTCCGGGGATATAGTTTTCCAAGTCATCGATGACAATAGCCACAGGTTCAGCAGTACGCAAGGGGGGCGGTTCTTGTACAGCAGAAACCTGGCCAGACTTCACAGATGCGCTTAAGAGTAAGATACCGAGAAATGTACAAAAGAACACCCATTTAGAGTCTGAAAGGTCTCGCTTCACAAAAGCCCCCATTTAAAAATAACTCCCAGTTTAAAACCGGGAGTTATTGTATAAAAACTTGTTATAATTCCAAATATATCACTTCGTCTTATTAATTGCAAAGACACAGGTTGCATCTTTAGCTGTTTTTGTAGCCCCACATTCGATTTCATCGACCCAGAAGTTTTCCGAGATTCGGGACCAGCCAAGTGCGGCTTGCAAAAGCCCCACAATACCCTGGCATACCGGTCTTGGGACACCCGCGCGCCCCCAGCATGCGGGGCATGGAGTAAGTGACAATAAGAAACGGTCTGTCTCCTTGGTTACAGTAGCATCTAGCAAACTCTGTTCTTCTGACAGTCCCTGGGCCAGGCTCTCTAGGAGTACCTCAACGCGCTGTGGTGTGGGTAATAACCGGAAAGCCGTGTCTGAAACGCCTAACTCAATACCTTTATGTTCAAGCAATCCACTAAATGCAACTCTACCCGCCCGTAACGCCCAGGTACGCCCGCCGCGAGGACTATAAATCTCTTCTAGGGTTGTGTTAATCAGAGCAAAATCAGCAGCATCTACTTCAAGAGCAGCATTATACGCCGGAGGATTATAAACCCAACTTTGCAATCCAGAGACCCGCAAAAGGGCACGGAGGCCGTGGTGCCCCATTATTTCAGATAAAGCATCTAAATAGATTCTAGTGATGCGGTTTGACAACAAGAGCTTTTCATGTGCCATGTCACCTCCTAAAAGAATATCATCCCATAGTTATGCCCTCCTAAGTATACCACGGGGTGAAAGTCCAGGCAATACAAATTACTACGCAGGTACAAATCATAGTCACAAAAAACTTTAGCCGTCAAATCACAAATTTGCCGGCTATACATATAATCTATCTTTAACCGGTCATAGAACACTTGGAAGCGTACTAGACCAAGGCATTATGTACCCCGATCAAATCTTCTTCTTGCATCGAGTCCTGACTCGCCCAGGGGAAGAGTTTCATAACCTGGACCCCGCGTCCCTCGAAGACGAAAGGACAACGTGTAAGCCCTAATTTGCTTAAGGCTAATTCCACGGTTGGCTGCCGGTCTTCTGGACAATAGAGCAACAGGAAGCCACCACCACCCGCACCGGTAACTTTACCACCTAAGGCACCATTTTCACGAGCCACCCGGTAGCATTCATCTATAAATGGATTGGTCACGCCAACAACAAGTTGGCGTTTTTCCAACCAGTTAAGATGCAATAGATGTCCGAACCAATCCAAATTACCCCGTTCAAGGGATTCTCGGATCTCAACTGCCAAGCCCTTAATACGCTCCAAACGCCGTAATATAGCGGGGTCACCCTTTTCACAAGCTTGTTTCTGCCATTGCAAAATAGTGGAAGCATTACGTGAGACGCCTGTGAAGAAAAGCATAAAACGTTTCTCTAATAACTCTTGATCACCA
>JAFGKB010000061.1 GCA_016928755.1 Anaerolineae bacterium
AACTTCGTTCTGAACAATAGCCATCGAACTGGAGTTCACACCTAGCACAGCATGAACCTGTTCCTGCTCCACGAGGCGTTGGGCGACTCTGGCCGACATTTCCACTTCGCTCTTATTGTTGAGCAGGATCAACTCCACCGGTCTACCTAACACTTCCGGGTTATATTTATGGGCGAGACGGATACCTTTCCAGGTTATATCCCCATAATGCGCCCCCCAACCGGTCATAGTTTCGTTAACCCCGATTTTAATAACAGGCGATAATTCCTCCCGCTTTGCGGTATGTTCGCCGGAGGGGCCAGAAGCGATATAGTCATTAAGTTCCGAGGGAACAGAAGAAGAACAACCACTGAGAATAATTAGAAATATTCCGATTAAGCATACAATAATAATTATTTTGTTAAACATTATAACCTCCAGAATCACCCAATAATTTTGCCATTATTGTACAACCAGCGCACAAACTGCAAAAGTCCTAATTAGCCAGGGGAAAGGCTCAAGTTCACACATTAGATTGATTTTACAGCCCGCGAGAATCTCCTGTCGTTTGTAACCTTGTCCTTGAAATCCTGGCAGCCTCATCTATAATCAGAGTAGCAGGATCAACCTAAAGACCTATTGCCCTGCCAGGTAACGCCTTAATTCCAGAGGAGGATTTTTCTATGCAACCAATCGCGACCTTTTCCCTAGTGGCTTATGATGCCCAACGCAAAGAGTGGGGAGTAGCTGTACAATCCAAGTTCTTAGCCGCGGCGGCGGTGGTCTCCTGGGCACGGGCCAACGCCGGGGCAGTGGCGACCCAATCTTATGCTAATATGGCCTATGGGCCGCAAGGATTGGAGTTAATGGCCCAGGGTATGCCGGCAAACGAAGTTATTGAGACTTTAATCCGTGATGATGCAGACCGGGCACTGCGCCAGATTGGAGTTGTCGATAAGGAGGGTCGCGCTGCGGCTTACACCGGTGATGGGTGTAATGCGTGGGCCGGTCATATTACCGGGGCGGGGTTTGCATGTCAGGGCAATATCCTGGTGCCCGGCACTGTGGAAGCTATAGCTCAACGTTTTGAAGCTGTGCGTGGTGGGGCCGGGGAACTGGCGGATTGGCTAGTTGAGGCCCTTGCCGCAGGACAAGCTGCCGGCGGCGACAAGCGCGGCCGGCAAGCGGCCGGCGTATTGGTTGTCCGGGAGAATGGGGGGTATGGGGGAAATAATGACCGTTACCTGGACCTGCGAGTAGACGATGACCCATATCCCATCCAGAAACTCAAGAAACTGGTGGAGATGCACCATCTCTTCTTTGGAGCGGTGGACCCCAATGATCTGGTACCCTTAGCCAGTGTCGCCGGCGAACTCCAAACCTTACTAAAACGTACCGGGCATTATGACGGCCCTATTAACCATACCTTTGACGAAGCTACACGTAAGGCATTGCGTGTCCTTGTGGGGATCGAGAATCTTGAGGAACGGTGGGCTGGTGAAGGGGATATGATCGACCAACAGGTTGTGGAATACTTAAAAGATAGGTTTAAGTAATGCCGGATTTTGTTCACTTACATACACATACAGAGTTTTCTTTATTAGATGGGCTAAGCAGTCCCAAAGCCCTGGCCTCTTATGCTGCTGAGCTAGGGATGCCGGCCCTGGCCATCACCGATCACGGTGTCATGTACGGTGTGGTCGAGTTTTACAAGGCCTGTAAAGCGGTTGAAATCAAGCCCATTATCGGTGTCGAGGTCTATATTGCGCGGGGGTCACGTGAGGACCGGGACGTTAAAAAATACGGTAAACCTTACCACCTGGTGTTGCTGGCTCAGAATCAGGCCGGGTATCTTAATTTGTTAGAGTTAGCCAGTATTGCCCAGTTGGAGGGTTTCTACTACAAACCGCGTATTGATAAAGAGGTGCTCGCCAAACACAGCGAGGGTGTTATCGTCCTCTCGGCCTGTGTTCAGGGAGAGCTACCGCAGTTGTTACACCAGGGACAGGAAAAACAAGCCCGTGAGGCCGCCGAGTGGTACAAAGAACACTTTCCAGGTCGCTTCTATATCGAGTTACAGACCCACGATATCCCAGAATTTGATGCTACCTATAAGCGACTGGTGACATTTGCCCGTGAGATGGATATCCCTTTGGTAGCGACTAACGACATCCACTACGCCAAGAAATCGCAGGCCGAGGCCCACGATGTTTTGCTCTGTATTGGAACCAGCAAGACGGTCAATGAACCTAACCGGATGCGGATGAGTGATCCTTCTTACTACATGCGTTCACCGGAGGAGATGTGGGAGTTATATAGCCATATACCCGACGCCCTGGAAAATACGGTTAAGATTGCGGAACAGTGCAATGTCGAGCTGCAATTTGCGCCACCTTATCACTTGCCTAAATTTCCCGTGCCTGAGGATTGCGGCACATCAGAGGAATATTTGCGCCATCTCTGTGATATAGGGCTTGTATGGCGTTATGGGGAGGAGCGGGCTAAGGCACCGGAAGTCATCGAACGGCTGGAATATGAATTGGGCATTATTCACACGATGGGCTTTGATGATTATTTCTTGATTGTATGGGACCTCGGTGAGGCAGCAAAAGAACGGGACATTTGGTGGAATGTGCGTGGTTCTGGAGCCGGCAGTGTAGTTGCCTATACCCTGGGTATTACATCCGTTGATCCCTTTAAGAACCGCTTGATGTTCGAGCGATTCTTGAATCCTGGCCGGGTCTCGATGCCGGATATTGACTTGGATTACCCCGATGACCGCCGCGAGGAACTTATTGCCTATACGGTGGAACGTTACGGAGCAGACCACGTATCGGCCATTATTACCTTTGGAACTTTGGGCGCCCGCGCTGCGATCCGTGATGTGGGACGCGCGTTGGATATTCCTTTGGGGGATGTGGATCGGGTTGCCCGACTGATTCCCAACGTTCCCGGCAAACCATTGACCATCGCCCAGGCAATGGAACAAGAACCGGAGCTAAAAGAGCTTTATGACAGTATTCCCTATATTAAAAAGCTGATTGATACGGCGCAACAGGTAGAAGGGGTGACCCGCCACGCCAGCACCCACGCAGCCGGTGTCTTAGTATCCGATAAGCCACTGGTGGAATATCTTCCCTTGAACCGTCCCACTAAAGGTTCTATAGAAGATAGCCCGGTTGACCGGGTCTCCCAATGGCCCATGGAGATCGTGGACGCAATGGGGATGCTCAAGGTTGATTTTCTGGGATTGCGAACCCTTACCCATATGCGCAAAGCCTGCGAATGGATAGAGAAGGAGCACGGACGCAAATTAAACCTGGAGACCATCCCCTATGAACGTACCCCGGATAACCCGGAGCAGGATAAAGATGTAAAGGCACTTTACGACCTGCTCTCCAGTGGCAACACCACCGGGGTCTTCCAGGTAGAAGGGGCCGGGATGCGGCGGACGTTGAAGGATATGCGCCCGTTTGAATTTCAGCATATTATCGCCGCCATTGCTCTCTATCGCCCCGGTCCAATGGAAAACATCCCTACCTATATTAAGCGGTTGCATGGCGAAGAAGCCGTGACTTATCACCATCCTATTCTGGCTGATACTCTGGATGATACCTACGGCATTATTGTCTACCAGGAGCAGATTATGCAGATTGCGGTAGCGATGGCCGGGTATAAGCCAGGTGAGGCCGATATGATCCGGAAAGCTGTGGCGAAGAAGAAGAAGAAGCTGATGGAGCTGCACAAGAAGATGTTCCGTGAAGGGTGCATCAAGAACGGTATCGCCGCAGAAATCGCGGAGAAGGTATGGGCAGATATCGAGTTCTTCGCCCGCTATGGTTTTAACCGTGCCCATGCCACCGACTATGCCGTTATCACAGCACAAACGGCCTATCTAAAAGCGCATTACCCGCTGGAATTTATGACAGCCTTGATGACCACCGAGCGCCACAATATTGAAAAATTAGGTTTCTTGATTACCGATGCCCGTCGTTCGGAGATCGAGGTACGCGGTCCCAATATCAACAAATCTGATGTGGAGTTTTCAATTGAGCATGACGAAGATGGCCGGCGTTTTATCCGGATAGGATTGGGAGCGATTAAGAATGTCAGCGATGAAGCGATGCGAATTGTCGCTGCGGCACGCAAAAAAGACGGGCCATTTAAAAGCCTGGATGACTTCGCCGACCGGGTAGACTTACGAAAACTTAATCGCAAAACCCTGGAATGCCTGATCCAGGCCGGCGGTTTGGATGATTTCGGTGAACGTCCGGCCCTTTTAACCCTGATAGACACGCTGATTAGCCTCAGTTCACAGACCCATACTGCCCGTGAGATAGGCCAGTTCTCCCTGTTTGATGAATTGGAGGATGTCCAAAATACAATCCAATTACCGTCTTTTGTGCCCCCCATCCCTAATCAGAAATTACTGGAATGGGAAAAAGAGCTTTTAGGCGTCTACCTCTCGGAGCATCCGCTGCAAAGACAGGAACAAGAGTTACTTGAGAAAGGACTGGTCACCACAACCATCGATCAAGTAGCAACCGAGACACCCGGCCAGCAATTGACCCTGGTGGGTATGGTAGATGGGGTACGGCGGATTAACACGAAGAAGGGGGATGTGATGGCTTTTGTGACCCTGGAAGGTCCTGGGGGGACACTGGATGTGGTGGTCTTTCCCCGAACTTTTGAGAAAAGCAAACAACTCTTAGTCCCACAGCGTATTCTGGTCGTCAGTGGTAAACTGGACAGCCGCCCGGACCGTGAAGAACGTCCCTTATTAGCCGACTGGTTCAAGGAACCTTTTATGCTGCAAAGTCCAGATCAAGATACCTATCCGCCAGCCTCAGCACCCCCGTCACCTTTTAACAATGAGACACCTACACCTTACGAAGCTACTTCTCCTAAAGTTGTCGTCTCGCCTAATCCCCCAAGCCCGGCACGCTTAAGAGAGAAACCGGTTGAGGAGCCAGAGCGGGCAACGCCACTTGTGGCGCAGAGTTCTGAGGTTATATTGCCTCCGGCCCCGGAGGAACCACCAGAACCTCCCTCATTATTGCGGATCCTGTTCCAACGTAGCGGCAATACTAACCAGGATTTTAGAAAGCTGGCCGAATTACACTGTTTGCTCAAAACACAACAAGGAGAGGATTCTTTCGTTGTAGTGTTAGAAGGCAGAGGTAAGAAACGCATCGAACTATCTTTCCCCAATGACCATACCCACTATACACGCGACTTACAACAAAAAGTTGAAGGTCTTGTCGGTGAGGGGAACTGTTGGCGTATCGAAATATAAAACCAGGAGGAAATAACGATGTCAAAGGCTTTTTCCGCTGAATCACTAATGGCACACGTACGGGTGCTCGCCGGTGAAATCGGCCCACGTCCGGCAGGCCATCCAGAGGAGATGCGCGCCCGGCAATATGTACGCCAGGTGCTCCACGATTTAGGCTATTATGAAATTGAGACGCTGCCATTTCTTACTTCGGATACCTGGGGCTATGGATTAGGCTATCCCCTGGCATTAGCCTTGGCCGGTAACCTACCGGGGCGTAAATCAGGACGTACCGGGCGGTTTCTTGGGAGTGCGCTATCTTTGTTCAGTGGCTACACCCTGGTTCAGACTGCCCGCTCCGGCAAGCAACCCTTAGCGGCGCTGGCTCCACGCAATCACAGCGCAACATTGCTCGTGAAGATTCCCCCGGTCAATACCCCAGAACGTAAATTAGTGCTCTTGGGACACTTGGATACCAATAAGAACCGTCATTCATTTAAACCGCAGTGGAAGAAACTGCTGTTGGGAATGATGACCTTTGGTATCGGTGCAACCGTAAGTAATGGTATCGCGCAACTAGCCGCAGCATTGGGAGCCGGAGAAGGGGCAAACAAAATGCGGAAAGCCAGTGCCTTGGCAATAGCGTTGGGATTACTTGTCACACTTTATGATGAAGAGGGTGGCTATGTAGACGGCGCTAATGATAATGCCACGGCGGTGGCTTGTCTCTTGGGTCTGGCCGCCCACCTTAAAGAAAATCCATTGCAGCATACGGAGGTATGGCTGGCCTTCACCGGAGCAGAGGAAGTCGGCTGCGTAGGCGCACACGCGCTGCTGGATGCTTATAGCGCTGAGCTGCGCGACGCCTGGTTCCTGGATTTTGAGATGGTGGGGACGGAGGAAATCGCGTATGTCACACGCCATTCAGGACTCTCCAACTTGAGTTCCTATACCCCAGATGCTGAGTCTTTAGATTGGGCAATTACAACCGCCCAGAAGATGCCGGAACTCAACATCCAGGGTAAAGAGATGGTCATTACGGAAGAAGTTGGAACGCTGCGGGGACGTGGCTACCGGGGTCTTTGCCTGGTCGGTGTAGGAGAAGATGGGTGGCTGGCCAACTGGCACCAATATACCGATGATGTGGCGCATATCGAACCCAGTGGATTAGAAAAGGCCGCGCGTTTTGCCTGGGCGATGATGGAAGAGTTAGATGCTGGTGTAGTCGGCAAGTTAGCAACTTAGCCCGTAAACCACCGCGTGGCACGGTTAGGTAGGACAAATTGGGAATTTGTCCGCCATCTCAGGCAAGTTAGCAACTTGCCCTACATGCCACCGCGTGGCGCGGTTATGTAGGACAAATTGG
>JAFGKB010000302.1 GCA_016928755.1 Anaerolineae bacterium
AATTAAAGTCGAAAATCATCGGTTTTATGTTATACTTAGGCGTAGTTGTTTTATTGTGTGTTCTGAAAAGTGGTAAACAGTACTGCAAAACTCTACAGTTGGTGAAGGGAAAGCCTTCACGCTGTTTCTAATGTAGGAGGCTATCATGGGTTTCGATGTAAGCGAAATTCGTAAAGCATTTCCAATCTTTAACCGTTCGGTTCATGGCAAGCGACTGGTCTTCTTAGACAGTGCTGCCAGTGCCCAGAAACCCCAGGTGGTTATTGACGCAATGACCGGCATTTATACTCATTCCTATGCCAACGTGCATCGTGGTATTTATGCGTTGGCCGAGGAAGCTACAGAAGCATATGAGTCCACCCGCCATAAGGTCGCAAAATTTATCAATGCCCCGGAGCCGGAAACAGTGATTAACGTCCGCAATGCAACCGAGGGTATTAACCTGGTCGCCTATGCCTGGGGGAATCAGAATATCGGAATCGGTGATCGGATTATCATCACCGAGATGGAACATCACAGCAACCTGGTTCCCTGGCAGCAATTGGCCCAACGCCGAGGGGCAGAACTGGTCTATCTGCCGGTTACTGCCGGCGGTGAGTTGGATCTTTCGGTACTCCCGTCTTTACTGGCCGGTGGGAAGACTAAACTGGTGGCGTGTTCCTTGATGTCGAATGTATTGGGGACGGTCCCACCGGTTAAAGAATTGGTGGCCGCCGCTCATAAGGCCGGCGCGCTGGTATTATTGGATGGTGCCCAGGCCGTCCCGCATATACCGGTAGATGTGCAGGATTTAGGGTGTGATTTCCTGGTTTTCTCCGGCCACAAACTGGGGGCACCGGGTGTTGGTATACTTTGGGCACGACGTGAACTTTTGGAAGCTATGCCCCCGTTTCTCTATGGCGGGGATATGATCCTCAGTGTCGATAAATACGCCTCCACGTGGAACGATTTGCCCTATAAATTTGAGGCCGGCACACCTGCTATCGCCGAGGTCGTCGGGTTAGGCGCGGCGATTGACTTTCTTAGTGATCTGGGAATGACTGCCATACACCACCACGAACAAGCGTTGGTGCGTTATGCTTTTGAGCACCTGTCCGGCATACCCGGTCTGCAAATCTATGGCCCGCCGCCGGGACCTAACCGGGGTGGAGCGGTTTCCTTCACGCTGCAAGATATACACCCCCATGATATCGCTTCGATTCTCGATGAAGAAGGGATTTGTGTACGTGCCGGTCTGCATTGTGCGGAACCACTACATACGAGATTTGGTCTGCATGCTACGGCACGGGCCAGTTTCTATATCTATAATGATGCGGCTGATGTTGACAGTTTGGTCGAAGGTCTGCGCAAAGTCGTGATGATTTTAGGGCGTAAATAGACCATAATATTGGAGGTAAAATGAGCGACCTGTATCGTGAATATATGTTGGAGCATTACCATAATCCTCAGAATTATGGGGTGCTTGAGGGTGCTGCGGTGGATATACATCTCGATAATCCCACATGTGGTGATAAAGTCCATATCACAGCGCAGATGGATGAAGATGGACACCTGACAAAAGTTATGTTTGAGGGGCATGGTTGTGTTGTGAGTATGGCTGCGGCCTCCATGTTGACCGAAGAGGTAATCGGGAAAAGTGCGGCGGAGATTGAGTCTATGGACCTGGAGAATATCCAGGAGATGATGGGCGGCGTTAAACTCAGTATGGGGCGTATCAAATGCGCTATGCTGGCTCTAAATGCCTTGAAACGGGGTCTTGAGGACTCTGACTAGGAGAGCTTTTTATGGGGCAAAAAACAAAATTCTACACCGGCAAAGGTGACCGGGGTGATACTGCCCGGCTAGGCGACACCGAGCGTTTGCCAAAGAGTAGTTTGCTGATTGATGTCATCGGTACGTTGGATGAGGCTACTTGCGCGCTTGGAATGGCCCGTGCCCATAGCCAATCCACATTAATGCAAGGGGAATTCCCTGAAATTCAGCGGCGGCTCTATCGTTTAATGTCACATATATCGGCTACACCGGCTACCCGTGAGACCTATGCAGGACTTACAGAGACCGATGTTGAATGGTTAGAGAATTTTATTGCCCATTTGGAGGGAGAAGTGCCACAAATCCAGGGCTTTGTCCTCCCCGGCGACTCGATTGCCGGTGCCGCATGCCATATGGCCAGGGGCATTGTGCGACGTGCGGAGCGACGTTTAATTACCTTCTCTGAAACCGAACCCGGCATTGGTGCGCCTAACCTGGCTTTCGTAAATCGTCTGTCGTCCTTGCTGTTTGTCGCCGCCCTCTTAGAAGACTCTCTGGTTAAGGAGCTACCAACTATGGCAAAAAATCAGGCAGAAAAGACCCTTTAACCGCACTTAACATAAGTTAGAATGACGCTGTAAAATTTTATATTTTTTTAGGTAATTCTTTACTTTGTTTTCACTTATATTTGCTACTATATAATCGAAGCTCCAAACACAAACAGAGAAGAATTAACAGGGAAAAGTAACTGAAAAGAAGGCCAAAATTGGTAAACGGAGATATCAAAGGCAAGTTAGCCAGAGATAACCGTAAGTCAGCAGAAAGGGTGATACCGGGGAAACTGACAAAACAGAAAGTTGAAAGAAAAAAGTCAACTACTGTGAACCAATAAAGGGGATCTTCTATGAGAGTAGAAGCAGTAAGTTACTGGAAACTGTTAAGAATCTCAAAGTGATTTGGGGCTTCACTTTTTGTATATAAGCAGCAACCGGGGAATGGTCTCATTTAACCATTCCCCGGTTTTTAGTCGTTATCTTCTGTAGTTGCGCATAATGAGGGGTAAGAATTGCCAATAGTAAGCTTCCGCCGTCACTCTTAACGTTATGGGGATAATCTGTGGCGAGTTAAGCGTCATTGTCGGCGCTACCGCGGTCACAGTAATGACCCCGTTGTATATAAATGTGGTGCCGGTGCCAAAACCTTGGGGGCTAATAATGAAATCCTGGTTATGGGTTATTGTGTTAACCACCTCAGTAATTTTCAACCATCTTACGTTGGTGATGACTTCAACCGTCAAGACATCCTCACTACCGGTGTTGCGCGGCATCAACCGATAGCTATCTGGGAGCAACCGCTGTTCGGAGATACTGTAGATAAATTCCAACTCGTCCGGCAATCCGCCTAGCTCTGGGACAATCACATTAAGAGTTACAGCAATTTGTTGTTCCGCATCCGCTACACCTTCTGGGGCCGTGGCCGTTATGTTAAGCGTCCCGGAGTGCATACCGGCCTTTTCTATACCGGCGGTATCTACCGTGATATTGAACGCTGTCGGCGTACTCCCGTTAAGTGGGGCAATTTCCAGCCAATCCCCTTCTTTACTCAGATTCCAGGTGATGGCTTCATCTGATCCGGTATTGATGGGGGTCACCGTGTAATTGACCGGGGTAAGTTCCCCGGTAGCCATTGTGTATGTGAAGGCTAAGGTCTCCGGTATTCCACCGAGCTTAGGGGTTGGTGTTTCATCGCCGGTGAAGGTATAGGCGGGTATCCCCACAAAAGAGTGGTCCCAGTTTCCCACAGTGCCATTTAGCCATAGATCATATCCCGGTTCAGGGTAAGATAAATCTTTAAAATTAGCGGTGTTGTTGGGATAGGTACTTTTGAATATATTCCCCACTGTGTCGCGGCTCTCTATATCTGCCAACAGCTTATTGACATAGTTAGCGGCAGCGTTGAAGTAGTTATTGGCAAAATAGGAACGCATCCCAATATCAACAAAAGGCTCGGCATACATCTTGACCCGGCGTTCAGCCTCAGCCTGGGATAAGTCAGCCGGGTCACTGGCAGAACTCCCGGCGGTAAAACAGGCATGGCTGAAAATCATAATACTCTCTTCTGCCAGCCAGCCATTCCCTAAATCATCGCGAATTTGATCCGGTGATATGAACTGCCCACTGCGCAGATAGAAGCCGCCAACCCAATCTGGTGTAGCTGCATTTCCACCATAAACACCATGCCCCATATAGAGGATAAATTGGGCGTCCTGGGCTGCCGCGACGATATCGCTCCACACAAAGCTGCCCTCGCCATAGTAGAACTTGGATACATTGACACCGTGGTCCTGCAAAGCGGCTACAGCGACATCCATATCCTGCTTGTAACGGTCTGTAGAACTCCCGACTTCCCCGACTATCGCCACGGCTTTCAGCCCGGCAGTAGCCGCTCTAACAGATAACTTTGACCGGTCTAGCTTTTGGTAAGTGTAGTTATCGGGGAGCTTAATCCCTTCACTGACCGAAATTTCGGGAGAGGGTGGTTGGGCGCGAATTATTGCAGTATTTGTGAGCGACAGTATTAGGCCAAACAATAGACTCAGAGTTACACTTAAAACTAAGTTTCTCTTCCTATGCATAGCAATCTCTCCTTAAAAATACATAACTATAGAATTAACATCGCGTCACCCAGTGAGAAGAAACGGTACTGCTTGCTAACAGCCTCTTCATAAGCCCGCAGTATATTCTCCTTACCGGCAAAACCCATCACTAAGGCCAGGAGGGTGCTTTTGGGAAGATGGAAGTTGGTAATCAGCGCATCCACGACCCGGAATTCAAAGCCTGGGGTAATGTAGATATCGGTAAATCCCTCAAACGGTGACAACGTGCGCCAGGGACATACGCCGTTCGGAGTCTGTAGCAATCCTTGCCGGGCCGCAGTTTCCAGTACCCGCACGCTGGTGGTCCCCACGGCAATCACGCGCCCCCCCATAACTTTCGTCTGATTGACCTTTTCCGCAACATCTTGACTTAGATAACACCATTCCGTGTGAATTTGGTGTTCTTCCACAGTATCTTCATTAATCGGACGGAATGTATCCAACCCTACATGGAGGGTCACAAATCCTAACTTTATCCCCTGCTCTCTCAACCTCAACATCAAATCCGGCGTAAAATGCAAGCCGGCAGTCGGTGCGGCGGCACTCCCCGGAGTTCTTGAGTAAATAGTCTGGTAACGTTCTGGGTTTTCTAGCGGCCGGTGGATATAGGGGGGTAAGGGAATATGACCCAATTCCTCCAGGTAAGGCTCGATTGACTCTTTAAACTCCACAACGCGCTTGCCACGTTCTCCCGTGGATATTACTTTGGCGGTCAACTCGGATGGGACATTATCCTGGTAGAGACGGATCACGGTCCCTTCACGGGTTCGCGCCCCACCTATTAGGCAATTCCATTGGCGGTCTCCTAGATCGCGCAATAATAGGATTTCAACCTTGCCGCCGCTGTCCTCCTTCCGTCCATATAAGCGGGCCGGAATCACCCGGCTTTCGTTGGCCACCAGTAAATCCCCCGGTCTCAGGTAAGCCTCAATCTCGTGGAAAGTACGGTGTTCTAGCGTGTTGCTCTCACGGTGCAAAACCAATAGTCGGGAACTGTCCCTGGGTTCCACAGCTTCTTGGGCGATAAGGGATTCCGGTAAATCGTAATTCAGTTCTTCAGTTTTCATATTACTCAAACCTGAGTTACTCAGGCATAATGACCGGACGGACTTCTGGAATATAAGCATCAATCAGCTCCGGCGTGATAGCATTCCCACGGACAATAGCCGAGTACAAATCTGCACTTGGCCGCGTTTTGCGCTCTTTTGTCTCCGGGTCCATCTCTATAAGCCCAAAGGGCATACCCCACCCCTCTGCCCACTCGAAATTATCGGTAAGTGTCCAGTGATAATACCCCCGTATCTGGATATTCTCTTGTAGTGCCTTCCACATCTGGTGCAGGTGTAACACCAGGGCACGGGGTCTCTGGTCATCATCACTATCTGGGGTGCCATTTTCGGTAATATAAATGGGCAGACCTTTACGTGATAGAATTTTCAGGGCACGGAAGAGTCCCTCCGGGTACAATTCACCATATCCTCCATCTAGTAACTCGGCATCCTCTGCATGGAGCCGTTGGCTGTAGAGGTCATCTTTAGCAGTCCTATCGAACCTGACCAAATCACGGGTATAGTAATTCAGTCCTATCCAATCCACAGCTTTCCCCATACCCGGTGCCGGCCCAATACCCAGGAATAAGTGCCACCAGCCGTTAAGCAATGGTTTGAGGAATGCCCGGTTAAAGGCTTGTTCATAAGCCCAACTGGCCACTCGATCCATTAAGTTATTAGGTCGTGCCGGATCAAAAAACCGGTAGTTATGGGCAAATCCTACTTGTGCCTCGGGTTTTATGCGGTGAATAATCTTGTAGGACTCCACATGAGCTTGTACCATATTGCGCAATACTTGACGGGCTGCCTTAATATCACTCCTTCCCGGTGGGAATATCCCTTCCACATACCCCTGAGAGGCATACACATTTGGCTCATTGAGCGTACACCAAAGCGTGGCCTCATCTCCCAAGTGTTTCATAACTTGTTCCGTGTAGCGGTTAAAGAACATCACAATATCAGGGTTCTCCCAACTTCCATACTCCTCAAGCCATAGAGGATTTGAGAAGTGATGCAAGGTGACCATAGGTTCAATACCCCGTTGTTTTAATCCTTGCAACATTTGCCGGTAGCGTTCGATGGCGTCGAGGTCTAAGTAACCCTCTTTTGGCTCAATACGGCTCCATTCAAGAGATAGTCGCATTGCATTCAGCCCCATCCGCGCGGCAATATCGAAATCTATATCAGTATTCTCCCACCAACCACAGGCTTTTCCCGACTTATGCCCAAAGTTAATATGTCCTTCGTCCTGTTCCCAGGCCCACCATTGGTTATTCGTGTTATTCCCTTCTACCTGGTGGGATGCTGTTGCCACGCCCCACAGAAAATCAGGGGGAAAATGATATGTCGCATTTGGCATCTGTATGGCCTCCAATCAAATAAACTCTCCGGTAATATAGCCGGAGGGTAAACGGTTTTAATATGGTTTGTTATTACTGATTATAATGGATTTGCTATAGGTGACAACGAATTGCACGTAAAATCGATTTAAACGAGTCTTGATAAGTCTCACGCATCACGTTCCACCCTTCAATTTCCCCAATGATATGACGGTCCTAAAACTACCCGTTGTGCGGGGTCTGGAACTCCCTGGTCATCCTGAGTCTCTAGCCGCGCCATCGTTTC
>JAFGKB010000062.1 GCA_016928755.1 Anaerolineae bacterium
AAATTAGTCTTGAGACACCCTTCGGTCCGCCCAGTGATTCTATTCTTGCCGGCGAGATCCAAGGCACGCCCATCGCCTTTCTCCCCCGGCATGGACGCGGCCATATCTACACACCCACAGAAGTCCCCTACCGGGCTAATATCTACGCATTGAAAAGCCTGGGAGTACAGAACATTATCAGCGTCTCTGCCTGTGGGTCACTCCGGGAAAACCTCCATCCTGGAGACATAGTTATCCCTGATCAGCTCTTCGACTTTACCAAAGACCGGCCACGTAGTTTCTTTGGGAGGGACTTAGTTGCCCATATCTCCACTGCGGAACCCTACTGCCCGCAACTCTCGGCCCTTTTGGCAGATGCGGTAGAAGAAGCCGGAGGGGTAATCCATCGAGGCGGAACATATATCGCTATTGAAGGACCGCGTTTTAGCACCAAAGCCGAAAGCTATGCCTTCCGAGCGTGGGGAATGGACATCATCGGGATGACCTCCGCACCGGAAGCATTCCTGGCGCGCGAGGCGGGTATGTGTTATGCAACGATGGCCCACGTCACCGATTATGATGTCTGGCACGCAAGTGAAGAAGCGGTAACCGTTGATATGATCATAGCACAGCTTAATGCCAACCTCAATATTGCACAACACGCTATCCTCAATATCACGAAACACTTGGCCGGTCATGAAGAATTCACTTGTGGCTGTGATGAGGCATTAAAGACGGCCATTATCACCGCGCGTGAGTCCATCTCACCGGAAATACGTGAAAAACTACAGCTTATTGTAGGCCCTTATTTATAGGAAAAATTGAAAATACACAACAATAAAAATCAGGAAATGGCCACTCAGCCAATCTCCTTTTCACATAAACTTATCACACCCAGACAACAGACGCTTATCTTGCTCTCACTGGCCGCGAGCTTTGTCTTTACCGGAGCTATAGTACTCGGCTTAACACGCCCCTTACCCAGTCTCCAATCTTACCATCTGATATTGTTGGTAACAGGATGGACTTTAGCCTGGGGAGGGAGCTATCTATATCTACAACGCTATTTAGCAGAATCAGAACCCTTTATTCTGCCGGTGGTAGCAATGCTTACAGGATGGGGACTGCTCTTACAAGCCCGGTTAGCCCCTAATTTCCTACTCCGCCAGATTGTCTGGCTCATCCTGGGAAATATCGTTCTCTGTTTGACAACTACATATTCTACCTTACCCCGGCTGCTGCGGCGTTATCGTTATACCCTCCTGGCCGCGGGACTATTGCTGTTAGCCACAACGTTTACACTAGGGGTCAACCCTTCAGGCTATGGGCAACAACTCTGGTTAGGAGCCTGGGGAGTCTATTTCCAGCCCTCAGAGCTACTCAAGTTACTATTAGTCATCTATTTAGCGGCCTATCTCTCCGAACGACGGGAAATTGTCCAAAGCCGTAATGGGCAAATCTCTCTCTGGTTATCCGTCTTAGGGCCAATGTTGCTCATGTTTGGATTAGCGCTCTTATTATTAGGCTGGCAACAAGATTTAGGGGCAGCACTGCTCTTTTACCTGACCTTCCTGGCAATGCTCTATCTCGCCTGGGGACAATCTTATCACGTAATCCTGGGATTATTAGGATTCGCGCCTATTGCCATTATTGGCTATCAACTATCCGCTCGCGTTGCATTGCGTGCAGACATCTGGCTCAATCCCTGGCTACCTGAACGGGCAGACGAGGCATTTCAAATCCTCCAATCCCTTTTTGCTCTAGCTGCCGGGGGTGTTATAGGTGAAGGGCTAGGTCAAGGACGGCCCACATTAATACCCGTGGTGCATAGCGATTTCGTCTATTCGGCCCTAGTGGAAGAGTTTGGCCTTATTGGAGGCATCGCCTGCCTGGTCCTAATAGGGCTGTTAATCCACAGAAGTATAACCCTAGCACAGAGAGCGGAATCCCCTTTCGAATCACTGCTAGCCGGGGGCATAGCGGCATTACTGGGTATCCAAACCTGGGTAATTATTGCCGGAATCACAAAACTCATGCCACTTACAGGCGTCACATTGCCCTTCCTCAGTTACGGTGGCTCGTCACTTCTCGTAGCAATGGTAGAAATTGGGTTATTACTCAATATTGCCGGCCCACATCCCCCCACACTAAGCCTTAAACTAGGCATAAACCAAATCCCCGCTTTAAAAAAGACCGCCAGCAATTTGGGAAAAACACTATTCTTACTTTTAGGCACCCTGGCCCTCAGCACAGGAACATGGTCTGTTTGGAGGTCCACAGAACTCCGGGAAAGCACCCGCAATCCCAGATATATTTTGGAAGAGGCCCGTATTCACCGTGGGCGCATATTAGGCCGTGGTGACACAGTCTTAGCGGATATTGAGATAGATGAAGATGGATTTGTAGAACGCACCTATCCGGTACCAGAAGCTGCGCCGGTACTCGGATATGCGACATTGCAGTATGGGACGGCTGGAATTGAAGCCACTTGTGACACCGCGTTAAGGGGTGCTGCCCGGCGCACTACCAGCGAAATACTCTGGGATGAACTCAATCACCGGGATCCGGTGGGACAATCTATCCGGCTTACACTAGATGCCGAATTGCAACGCACGGCCCAACAATTCCTGACCGGGACACTGGGAGCTGTGGTATTAGTCGATGCACACAACGGCAACCTCTTGGCCCTAGCCTCTTCACCGACCTACAACCCAGAAACGGTTACTGAAGATTGGGCAGATCTGCGCACAGCCACCCAGTCCCCACTTTTGAATCGCGCCACACAAAGCCTGGCACAACCAGGAAGTGCATTACAAACATTGGTATTGGCTACGGCATTAGAAAAAACGAATCCTCTCACTCCCCCTACTGCGCTGACAAATTCGGTACCTGTTAATGGTCTCAACCTGACCTGCAGAAATATACCCGCAGCGCAAACTTGGAAAGCCGCATTAACCAACAACTGTCCGGCCCCCTTTGCCACACTGGGAGATGAGTTGGGCATTACAAATCTGGCCCAGAGTTTTCACAATTGGGGAATAACGACCGCCCCCCTATTTGAGATTGAAACCACAGCTAGTCCTTGGGATGAGGAAACAGCAGATGCCAGTCTCGAAGCCATAGGGCAAGGGTCCCTATTAGTAACGCCTTTACAAATGGCCGGGATAGCCGCAACACTTGGAAACAATGGACAACGGCCGCCCATCCATTTGCTAACAGAAGATACAACCGGATGTGAGATACCACCACACTTAGAACCGGTCTCCGTTATCGCACCGGAAACAGCCCAGGCATTGCTCCAGCGTTGGGACAATTGGGGCAAGTCCATAGGCCACCTCAGTTATGCATTAGCAGGTGAAGGACGCACCCTGGTATGGTTTTTAGGACTAAATTCCCTCGAAGCCCCACGTTATGCTATCGCAGTATTAATAGAAAATCCCGCTGATTTTGAACAAGCCGCTCAAATAGGAGATGCCTTACTACAGATGGCAGTAGGCCCATGAAAACTCTCAATCCCCTCTAACTCTTCTATCTAAACTACAAATCTACTTAAAGTACGTATAAAGGTTAGTTTCTGACTGCAAATCCTATGTTTGGTTTGACAAAATCTGATTCTTACCTATTATATAAATAGGAATGGTTAAAATACATCAACATAGGGGCAAAACTTGTCTTTAAACACCGTTAATAACAACCCATTATTTTCTACTTCCCCCGACTACCAATAACTCTGGTTTTAAAGATCATTAGAAAAAAACTATAGGTCACTACTATTCTCCACACTTAAGGAGCATATATAATGAAAGAAACTATCCTATTAATTGAAGACGATGAGGCTCTGGCTCAATTAGTGCAACTTCTTTTGGAACGTGCGGGCTATAACGTCCTTACGGCCAACAATGGTGAGGCTGGCTTGGCAAAAGCTGAGGAAACCCCACCTGCGCTTATTCTATTGGACATACTGATGCCCGATATGGATGGCTGGCACGTTTATGAAGCTTTGCGCCGCATCACAGATGCACCGATCCTGTTTCTCACAGCGTTAGGGGACGAGCACAATGTCGCTTATGGCTTAGGACTAGGAGCGGATGATTACATAGTCAAACCCTTTGGCTATAAAGAGCTTGTGACTCGCGTTAAAGCGGCTTTAGCCCGCGCCCGCCGTGCACGAGGTGAACAAACCATCTTCCAGACAGGGAATTTGTGGGTGAACCTGGATACTCATGAGGTCAAAGTTGACAATCGACTGGTATCCTTGACACCCACAGAGTTTTCCTTGCTCTCGGCCCTGGTTCAAGATGCCGGACGGACCGTCAACCACGACACCCTATTAAGGCGTGTTTGGGGGCCGGAATACTCCAACCGGCGTGACTATCTCAAGCTCTACATCTGGTACCTCCGACAGAAAATCGAGAGCGATCCCCGTAATCCGAAACGCATCGTCAGCGAACGAGGTCAGGGATACCGACTGGTTGTGGAGCAAGACCCAGAGGCATAAGGCTATATGTTTATAGCCGGTTTGCTCCAGCGCAACAGCGGATGGAGTTTTGATATTCGCTCCGCGCTTATAGGAGCAATTCTGGCATGGATCATCGCCGGAATTCTCTATAAGCAGCGCGCTGCTATAAAACAGCGAAGCGCAGCAATCCAGGGATGGGTTGCGCGTATCCGCCGGCAGCTTCGTGCCAGTAACGAAGAGCGCTATCTCAAAACATTACAGGAGGCCCTACGTGGCCTCCTGTTATTCACACCCCAAAACCCGCAAACTGTCTTCGTTCCCCCTCACTTTCTATCACCGGCGGCCATGCCCCAAACTCCTGAGGCCAGCGGGAAACTACCAGAACCGGTTGAAATTGTATACAGCCGCCTATTGGATGGACATTCACGCCTCATCCTTACAGGCCCATTGACATCAGGTCGGACGACGGCTTTAGCGCTGCTGGTTTGGGAGATAGCGAAAGCGGGAGAAGAAGCAGACCCGGCCCCATTCTCCCGCTTCCCCTTATGGGTTGATATGGAAGACTTCACCCTGCCAGAAGAAGGGGAAGCAGTCACCAATGATGCCCTTAAGCGGCTGGCTGAGTTGGCCGTAAAGTTTATGCCCCAGGCCACATCTAAATTTATCCTCTCAAACCTGAATAATGGGCCAGCCCTTGTATTGGTAGACAACTGGGAAACGATAC
>JAFGKB010000303.1 GCA_016928755.1 Anaerolineae bacterium
AAGATGCCTGCGCGCCATAATGGGTGTGAAACACACTCATTATTATAGTGTTACTTGACATCACGGACAAACAGGTCAAACTATCACCTTAGGATGGAACTTAGCGATACAATTTTACGTCTTATATATGGGGCAAGAGGAAGTACGATTTAAAAAACTACCGGAACCCATTACAAATACGGAGGATACGATATGTTGAAAACCAAAAGGATATTGTTGACATTAGCATTAGTGATAATGACCCAGACGGCTATGCCGGTATATGCGGCCAGCGAGTCTCCGGGACTCTTACCGCCATTACCACAATGGCCCATCATTGGACCTATTCTACAATGGATAGGTATAGTACCGGAAGCCGAGACACCAGAGGCAGAGGTACTCGACCCTACATTACCGGAGTTTAGAGTGACGAGTTGGGAAGACCTCAAAGCCCTAGAGACAGATTTACCAAGGGGCGAGCGAGTACGCATCATTGCTACAGATAAAGACTTAAACGCGGTCTTTAACGACCTGGTAGACGGAAAAGATGCTGTGCAAAGCGGCAGCATTGACTTCGACACAAACAGTGTATCGGGAGAGATAGCGTTAAAACGCGAACTGCTGGAAGATTATGATGTTGAGATCCCCGACTTTATCAGTGGGGACTCTCTCAAGGCCAGCGGCACGGCTGAATTTAGCGTAGAAAGCTGCCGCCCGGTTATCAATATTAAGAAGCTGCGCCTCAATGGCCGCAATATGGGATTAGGAAAGATTGCACAAGGCGCAATCAACAAGATATTGGAGGAAAACTGGATTTCTGATGTCTGTTTAGAGCGTGTTATCCTGACAGATGGAGAAATTGCTGTTGAGGGTATTTGGTACTAAGGAAATAACTAAACTTAATGGTAAAGAGACGCGCCCTGGTTCCCAGGGCGCGTTATTTGTTTTAACCACACAGTTCGCTATTCCTTCTAATACAGGCGCACCCATTTCAGTTGGTCATGAGTAATGGGGCGTAGTTCCCCGGATTAAGTGTAGCTTTGAGGGTCCACTTGCGCCTTAACAACAGGTCAAGATTCATAATCACACAGCCCAAGTGGCAAAAGGCGAACCGCTACTTATCGTTATCGGGCACTAATAACTCCCGCAAATCAACCAGGGGAACCATAAAGCTCTCCAGATCTTTAGTGCGTTCGGTAACCGCGTGTAATTCCCGCTTAAAAGCCGCATGAAGCCGCTCTGGGAGTTTAGCCTGGACAGCCTCATAAAGTCCCAGGGCCTCAAGACGCCGGGCAAGCAAAAGGTAGAGCCGGGCAAGGTTCCAACGGGGCCAGATCAAATCCGGTTCATAACTCAGTGCTAACTCCAACAAATCAACACTTTCCTCCAGGTGACCACGCGCAAATGCCCGTACGCCACGACCAGAAAGCCACAAGGCCACGCCGGTTAACACTTCTTCGGAGAAGAACTCAACTTGTTGGTCTATCTCTGATGGTTCATCAGTAGCCGCATCAAAGGCTTTACGGATATCATCAAGCCCTTCACCAGGGAAGAGACAAGCAGCCAAGTAAAAGCTAATCTCACGCTCTAAAATCGCCCACAGGGAATCTTTTTTACCCGGCAATTTAGGGATAATACGCCAATGAGCCGCTAGGCGTGAGGGGAACTGCATCCTCTCTAATTCCGTTACAAGTGCCCTGGCTCGTTTCATATCTTCTTCAGGCCACTCATCATGGTCGGGAAGACTATCCAGAATACAAGCCGTCACCTCAGGACTATAACGGGCAGAGAGATTCACCAATTGAACCAGGGACTCCCGCCCCGGTTTAACAGCAAATTGCCGGGCCTGTTCACTGACGGTTTCTAATGTAACCAGGTAACGTGGCGCGTCATCAGGATTCAATAAACCCGAAGTAATAAAAGCACGGTGTAACCGTGCCGTAAACCAGGCCTCTACGGAGTTATCCAAACGGCGGGCAGTAAGTTGTAATGTTGGATGGGCCGGGTCGAGGGCCATATGCTGGACAGAGACAATTTCAAAACCGGCTTCGACAACAAGATGGATAAGCTCATCGGCATCAAAGAGATAACGATGGGAAAATCCCACCTGTTCGGAGCCGAAAATCCAAGGCAAGGATTCAGGCGCGGTGTCGTGGTTTATCGCAGCCTTGAATGTCACCGGACGGTCGGGGGTCTCAATAATCAGCGTTCCACCTGGGACAAGAACCCGCCACCATTCGTACAGTGCATATAATGTCCCCACATAGCCCAACTGCTCTACCACCAACCGGCTGGCGATAGTATCCACAACACCATTGGAAAACGGCAGCAGCACAGCCCGAGACATCAAGTCGGTCGCGCCGGTAGAATAGTGATCAATATTGATCCAACCGGGGCGATGTACAAGCCCACAACCCAAGTGTAAACGTATTTTTTTAGTCATCGTCTCCACCAATTCGACATAGAGTTCACTTAAGAAACTATCCAGTAAGAACATTAACAGTATACACTTGTACTGCAATGGTGTCAAAAATG
>JAFGKB010000063.1 GCA_016928755.1 Anaerolineae bacterium
GGGCCGCCCTGGGTGATATTGCTGTTATCACACCCGTTGGTGTTATAGAGCTTAAAGGAATACAGGTCAGGGGCTTGGTCCAATGCGCTGGCATTGACCTCCGGCCACACATCGTAGATAAAGCTCTCGTAGGCATGCCAGTCGTTCAGTGGGTCCCCGCTGGCAATGCGCAGTTCCACCCCTGGATAGTCGTATCCCCCGGCTTCATTGATTATGGTGGCCTTCACCGAGCCGGTTCCCTGGGATGCCTTGGTCGTGTCGTGTTCGGCCTCCCCATCGTTTACGGACCAATAGACACCGCTGGCACTCCAGCCAATCTGCGGGGACTCGCCATCTTCCACCAGCGTACTATAGGTTTCTGCATAGGGGATGGCTTCTCCCGCTGTCGCGCCAGCATAAGGGATGATCCGGACTGAGCGCAGGTCCAGCAGCGCGCTGTCGCGGCCCACCTGTGCTAATGCTGCATTGAAGTCGATTGTCACTTCGGCAACCCCGCTGCCGCTTACCGTAACCGGGATCCGGTAGGGCCATGATTCGTCCCACCATTCATCGCCGGCCTTCGCGTAACCCGCCTTGTAATTTGTCAGAGAACTGGCTAACAGTCCTAACACCAAAAGCATAACCAAACTTAGCTTCTTCAGTCTCATAATCCCTCCATTTAGGTGCAACGCACTTATAGTACTTCTCTGAAAATTGGTGCATTGCACTTTCTTAAGTGCGTTGCACCTGATTTTCGTTATCGTTGGTGTGGCTCCCACATGGTGACTTCTCTGAAAATCGGTGTCCTGCAATTTCTTAATTGCGCCACACCTGATTTTCATTGACATCTTGAAGGAGTACTAGTGTGTAGCGCACGCTATACACGGGTCAAAAGCCCTGACCACACGCCCTACCGCGTATTCTAGTTCCATATCTACCCATTCCTCTGTAATATAGCGCTCTGCTGCCACCCGTAACGCACGTTCAATCGCTAAATTATTATGCACCGTAGGAATGATAAACTCCGCTTGATCAATAAGGCCCTTCTTAATGCTGTAATGATGGATTAAGGGGCCACGTGGGGCTTCTACCAGTCCATAACCCTCACCATCTTTAAGCGTATAGGGAACGGCGACCTCATCATTGTTCAACGGCTCTGACAGAATCTCCGTTGCCCGTTCCAGGGCATACACCAATTCAATGCCACGGGCCATATCGAACAATAGCAAAGCGTGGGCCGGCTGGCCAAATGCTTCCCGGAAACGATCCATATACTTATCTGCCTGTGGGGTTCCTAGATTGTACAGCATATTAATCCGCGCCAGGCTGTTGGCCCGTATCACCTCCCCCTCGTAACTGGTCTGCCCTGCGTAACTGTAGTCTGTGGATTGGTATGTAAGGTGTTTGCGGAAGTCCTTTGCCGGGAAGGTGGTGCATACATTGCCATCGGTACTTGTCACGTGCAGGACATTGCCGTAGAAATTGGGGCAACTGCCGGCTATCGCGGAGATATAGCAGGCCGGTTGGTCATCGCCCCACGTGCCTAGGCGTTCCCCTAATTCTAGGGATGTCTCCCAATAGTAGTCAAAAAGTTCCTGTGCCATAGGAATAATAGCTTCTAAGTAATTCCGCATCTTCTCTGCTGCTTCTGTCTCTATACCACTGGTCACACCGCCAATCACGGCCTTAATGGGGTGGATGAATTGCCCACCGGCCAGGGCGATGAGGTCGGTTCCGGCTTTCCGTACCTGGAGGGCGCGGGTTGCGATGCGGGTTTGCGTCTCATCGGACCCTAATTCATGATCCTCAATCTGGAAGATGCTGGAAACGCCCAACCGGTCCGGCATGGTGAAGATAAAGAGTGAGGTCGCCTGATTTTGAATAAGCTGCCCCAACATCAATAGCTCCCGGATTTTCAGGGCTAGAGGCGGTGGGGTGACCTCATAAGCATCCTCTAAGGCTTTCACAGCGGCTACATGGTGGGCCGTGGAGCAGACGCCACAGATACGTGGGGTAATCACCGGCATCTGCTCTGCCGGTGCTCCCTGGACAAGGTACTCGAATCCGCGTAGTTCGGTAGCTTGGAAGTGGGCAGACAAGACTTCACCTTGCTGTATCTCGATAATCACACGGGCATGACCCTCAATACGACTTAATGGAAATGTTAGTGTTGTCATTTTATAAAACCTTCTCTTTTTGTCTTGGTGGTCTGTCTGTTCCTGCGTAGTCGGAGAACTGGAAGAGGAACAGGGCCAGTTGTGGCGACCGCAGCGCGGCTTCAATTTCCTCCGGCGGGATGTCTGTCATAGAGGCAAAGACCCGTTGGATACTATCAAACCAGGCACTTGATTCTTTTTCTATAAAAGCATTGGATGGCCCGCGACATCCTACACAGGGATGGCCGGCACGGGTGCAGGGCGCGCCACAGCCGCCACGGGTTGAGGAACCAATGCATAGGTAGCCCTGGTTAATCAGACAAATATCGGGCAGTACCTCGCCGCTTTGAAAGCCGAGCAGGTGTTTGGGGCGCATATCCTTGAGCTTCTTGCGCCCGCACTCCTGGCAGACGGTACGGGCCGGCTTAAAATCCGGCTTGTCGAATAAAATTGCCATAAAGAGATCTGGTGTTGGCGGGCATCCTGGAAGATAGCGGTCAACTTCCACAAATGTATCTATCGGATGGGAACGGGGTAGTAATCTGGGTACATGGGGTCTCTCCACCTGGTGGGCCAGGAAAAGCTTCCGCACCTCGTCACGGTTTCCTAGATTCGCGATCCCCCCCGAAATCGCGCATGTACCTACCGCGATCACTTGCTTCGTGTTTTTTACAGCCCGTCGCAGATTGTAAAGGTCCTCATCGGTACGGACCCCACCACTGACCAGCAGAATATCCACATCGGGAACATTATAAGCGGAAATAACCAGGGGCATATAAAGTAGTTTGTATTCATCAATCCAGGCATCTGCATTGAGCAAAGATACTTCGCAGCCCGCGCATCCTGAAAGCTGTAATACCGCAAAAGTTTTCATCACAATCCTCCTTTCTTCTCGATTCTCCTCAATGTTACTCCTACTTGGGTGCAATGCAATAGAGGAGAATAGCCAATGGGAATTGTGGTCTTGGTACTATTGACTCACAACGTCAAATAAATACCCTTCTCGGTTGCATATTGTGCTAACTCTGGCTGTACTCCGTGTTTACTGAAAAAGCCCAGACGTAGCTCTAAATCCGGGAATTGGGCTTGGTGCAAGCGAGTGGCTTTCGCTATAAAATCATCTACCAGGCTAGGGGTAAGCCGGTCAAGATTATCAGGTGCATAGTGTTTACATTCGGCCATCACCACCACCGTCTTGCCGGTGAGAACAATATCAATATGGCAAAGTCGATGTAGAATTCCTTGCCACTGCGGCGGCCCTCGGTGAACTCGTAGTAAAACGGAATCAGCCCTTTTTGCTCGCTGTACAGGATGTTATACAAGCGCTCCAACATCAGACTCTTGCCAACCTTGCGCCGTCTCAGGAAAGCCATACTCTTGCTAAGTCGCCTCTGGATTCGCATAGCCCATTCATATAGATACTCCATCTCTTCGACCCGGCCAATAAACTGCGCTGGTTCGCCTACACGCTCCTCAATAGCGAACTCAATACCGTCTAAATTCCAACGGTAATTTTCTCCTTGTTGTAATAGGCGGTTCATCATTTACTCCTTATTAAACAGAGACTTTTGTCAAAAAACTCTGTGAATCTCCGTGCCTTCTCTGTGTAGCTCTGTGAGATAGATGTTATTAAGAAAGTCTCACTATCTCACGTTATCCGTCATGCTGAGCGCAGTCGAAGCAGCTAGACCTTTCGGCAGCGCTGAATGACAATTTACCAAATTGTCCTACATCTCGCGCTA
>JAFGKB010000304.1 GCA_016928755.1 Anaerolineae bacterium
ATGGTAGTTTACCCCGGTGCATAGGTACAAATACTCCCCTGTCTTGACGCCGCAAAAGCCACATATTCCCACAACAGGGATAGCGGGTGTGCCTGCATCAGGGACGGTTCCACATAACACTGTTGGTAACAGCTACCGCAAGTCATAGGCGGATCACCATAAAGTGCCTGAGCTGCGCTTAAGGCTGTATGCCAATCCCCGGCTTCCAGTAGATTGATGGCGCGTCCCCCGTGTTCATCCCCGGCCCGCTCAATTGGGCGGCAGGGGTAAGAGAGTGTACCATCTGACATCACCCGTGGGGCCAACAGTGGATAGCAGCCGTACATATCAAAGGTGTGCATCAATCGCAGGTAGCGGCTGCTCCCTAGGATCGGTGCGCCTTTATGTTTTAGATGTTGAATTTCCGTGACGAAACTTACATAGTCCGCGTTTGCGGCCAGTAAATCATAATGGGGCCAGTTATTCACCGATTGGGGAGAGAAGGAGAAGAGTAAGTGGTGGTTTATGCAGAAATTGAGTACCTGGCGCGCTGCGGTCAGTGTGTCCGGTGTGATAACACAATGGATAATGATCTGTGTAGTGTGGGGCCTGTTTAACTTGATTTGCCGGGATGCGGTGATGATGTTCTGGATAATGGTGTGAGCTGTACCGGGTTTTGCCCTCAGTGTCTTATCCCAAAGTTCCTCGTCAAGGGTATCCAGGCTGATAATCAGGCGATCCAGGTGTTGGAGTACATCTATATGTTGGTGTAACAGTGTGCTGTTGCTGATCATCATCACATTGTGATAACGCAGGGTCTCTTTGGCGTAGGCTACCAGTGTTTCGATGTCAGGATAGAGCAATGGCTCACCCCCGGTCAGCAGTAAATGGCTGGTCGCCTGCCGGATGATGCTTAAGACCTGTTTTGCGCTTTCCAGGGGCAATGGGGCCGGCTGTTCGGGATTGCGCCGTGCCCCAAAATCCTCACAGTAGGCGCAATTGAGATTACAATGGGTGGTGGGATAGTAGGAAACTACCAAGGGGGCCAATAAACGCTTGCCCCTTAGAAGTCGCCATAAGTTAGTGATGTAGTTATAGGTTGTGCTTGGCATTTTAGGGTTTTACTTCCACGTCAATGGCTACTGCGTCAGAAATCTGTTCTCCCTGGGCTACGACCTTTAGCGCAAAGGTTCCGATTTTCTCCGGCTGGATTTCCAGGGTTGCGGTAGTTACCGTGTTGGGTTCTGTCATTATTGTACCGGGTTGGGATAGGAGTGTGTACCAATGGGTATTCTGAGGGAGGATGCTGACGTTTTGGGTTTCCGGTAGGTAATTATAGACCATAACCGTGACCTCTGTAGGGACTCCCAGGGTGATAGCTTCCGGTATTTGCAGGTCGATAAAGAAATCCTGGAAGACGCGCAAATCATAGGTCCCGACTCCTAAATCTCCTTCTTCAGTTGATGCCAGTGCCGTCACCCGCCAGGTGGTAATAGAGTCCGCCAAGGGAAGCCCTAGGCTTAAGCTGCCATCTTCGTTGGTGATGGCTTCCGGGTTCCAATAAAGCGTGTCGGGGAAAATTTGCCGCAAAGGAGCCGGCTCAACCGGCAATGGCATATCCGTCATAGCGGCTGTTGGCATAGGGGCAGGTTGCTGATCCTCATGTTCTTCTATCACTCCCTCTGTTGCCGGTTCTTCCTGTTCCATAGTCGATGGCATAACCTCATCTGGGCTGCCTGCGCTGCACCCGGTTAACCAGCCGACCGGCCCTGTATAGAGATTGGGATTTCCCAAAGTCTGTGTTAGCTCTGAGCGCAAGGCCGGGATAACAGAGAGTGAAAGGGCTAACGGTATCAGCATCAGACCCAACAGTGTGAGCAGCCAGCCGGTGTACTTCCACCCTTCTACAATAAGCCCTTGGCCCAGGGTCATAAACATCCCCACCATTACCAAGAGTAACAGGGCAAGAGGAACGGCCAGCCCTAGGCCGATGTCCACCTGTGCTGCTGCAATAGCCAGTAAGCCGCCTAGTACTAAGTATGCGACTAACAATGACATCGCTATCTGTACGCGGGTATCGTGCCGGTGCACTCCGTGTACGAATCCTATGCCGGCCAAGAGTGCTATGGCTGCGATGATTAATAATGTTGTCCATGCGTTCAGGACGGCCCAGAGGAGCCATAATATGCCGGCCATTACCGGTATTACAACCGGGGCACTGAGGCCAAATATAATACCGCCTATCCCCGCCCGGCGCAGTGCCCGCTTGCGAGTGCCGGTTGTGTCAAGCCCGCGTAGTACCACTACACTTAGGGCTAAGGGGATAAGGAGCAGACTTATGCTTAGCCCGTAGGCTACGCCTTTCTGTGCCGTGAGGGTCTCTTGTTGTTGGATCTGGGCTATTTCAAAGATAGAATATTGGCTTTTAGGGATATTGGCCCAGGCCGCTTGAGCTGCTAAATCCTGGGCCTCCCGTGCTGCCGGGTTGGCATTTAACAGGGATGGCAGATTTAAGCTGGATACGTTACTCTGCATTTTGAGAAGTTCATTACCGGCCAGGACATAGGCTCTTGCAAAGCCGGGAGGGAGGGTCTCTAGTGCATAGACAGATTCGTCTACTATTGCGATCCCTAAAGCTGCCTGTTGGGGGCGGGAATCTTCCCCGGTGTTGCGGGTAGTCTCAAAGTTCAGGGTGGCGCTTTCTCCTGGATGGTAACTAGCTTGCCCGGCGGTAATATTGACATCCAGCCGGCTTGGCGGATCGACGACAACCGTCCTGTTATCTTCCACCCGACCGCCATCTTCTAAGAGGACATAGGCATGCAGTTCTAATGCACCTAATAGAGTCCCATCTAAGTCCAGGGCAAAAGTCGCCCGGCCATCGTTAATTTCCTCGGCCTGGGTCGCCACCATCTGCCCCGCCTGGACTATGTCGAGATAGACCGGCCCGGTTGTCCTGGCAGGAACGAGGGCTTCTGCTTTCAGTGTTTCCCCGACGGTGTAGGTAGCCCGCTCCGCCCGTAATAGCAGTAATTGCGGTGCGGTATCGGCTTCCAGGGTGAGCACTGCGCGTCCGGCCTGTCCTTGCTCGTCTTTTGCCCGCACTTCAACGCGACGGCTAGGATCTCTAGGCGTAAAGCTGAATGTTGCCAAGCCGTAAACATCGCTCTTGATTTCCACCCGTTCTGCTTCTGCTGTAATTAGCAGATTTGCTTCTACCGGGGTGCCGTCGGGATAGGCTGTGTATATGTAGATTAAGTTCTCCACGCCCATTTTCAATACACCGCTTTCCGGCATAATGTGAATCAGGATATTACGCTCTGCCACCGGGATTTGAGTGCTGACACCGGCATCTTGTCCGGCTTGATCAATAACCACCGCTTCAATCTCAAAGCTGGTAGCAGTGTCTGCATCACTATCTAATCCTAGATATGTGGGAAGCTCAAATACAAAGTCGTAGTTTCCGTTGGTATCAGTTTTCCCCGTTAACTCGAAGAATGGCATGCGGCGGTCTGTCTCTGCGTATCCCCGCAATATAACATCTGCATTTGCTACCGGTTTTCCGAAGAAGTAGGTGGCGTGGAGATTGCCGGTGACCATTGCCCCGGTCAGATAGTAACTGTTGCTGGTCGTCAATTCAACACGGAATGGTGGCCGTTGGTAGGTATTAATTGTTATCGTCCGTTTAGAGACTGTATCTCCTAATGTGGCTTGTAGAGTGTAGGCCCCTTTTGGGGTGGTGTTAGCGATGGGCCAGTCAAGCGTCGCTATGCCATAGGCTGATGTCGTTACCGTTTCCTCATAAACGATTTGCCCCCCTGGATTGAGAACCTGGATTTTGACATTCTCTTCGGCAACGGCCTTGAGATTGATGGCGTTTAGGGCCAATGTGCGCATATGCAAGGTCTGGCCGGGTTCGTAAAGCGGCTTGTCGCTGGTGATATAGAGCTTGTAGGCGCGTTGAATGGTAATCGGGTGAATAATGACTTTAGCTCCGCGTGGGGTCTCGGTAGTCACCATCAATTCCGCTTTCCCTGACATATCTTCCGGTACTTTGAAGCTTACTTCCGCAGAGCCGCTGTTATCGGTTAATCCTTGGTAAACCGTAGTCGCTAATTGTGTGCCCTGGCTTAAACTGACGGCGATCTGTGCCCCGGCCAGGGGTATCGCCGACTCTGAACAGCGGACGATCACCCGCAGCGCAGCCTGGCTGCCGGGGGCGAACTGATTTTGTCCCAGTACCAGGGTTTCCGGTATCGGTTCGGTGGGGCGCAGGGTGAAGAACCAGTAGCTGTTTAGTGAGAAGAAGAGTACCAGCACGGCCAGCATTGCCTGGGCCAAGACCAGGCGTCGCTGCCATAATCTGGCCCACAGTCTGCGGGGTTCCCGGTGTTCGTGGAGTGTTTGACGTATGCGATTATCGGCGGCTTGGGGTAAGTGTATGGGAGTTAAGGCTGTATCAAAGGTTACGTCTAACCCTGCTTGGAGGTCTCGCAGTTCTTCCAGTGCTTGTGTGCAGCGTGGGCAATGGGCCAGGTGAGCTTCCACCCGTGCTTTGTCCTGGCTGTTTAACTCGTCATCAAGGTAGGCGAGCAGTTCTGTTTCTACATGCTTATCCATTATCCACTCTTCACCGGCAAGCCGCTTAGTATAGTTTTGAGCTTGCTATGGGCATTATAAAGCCGTGATTTGACCGTTCCGACGCTAACTCCTAATGTCTCCGCAATTTCATTGTACGATAGCTCATTTTGATACCGCAACAGCAGCACTGTGCGGTGCATATCGGGTAGTTCGTTGACCGCAGCCCACAGTTTTCCCGTTTGCTCTCGCTGGATAAGTTGGGATTCCGGCTCTTTCATATCTGGAGACGGGGCCTGTTCCAACCTTTCCTGAATTTCATCCCAAGTCGCCGAGTCCGGTTGCTTCTTGCGCATCCGCATCCGGCAGCGGTTGAGCGTTACCCGGTAGAGCCAGGTCTCAAAACGGGCCGGGCCGTCTATTTTATAGTGCGGTAGTGCTTTTAAGACATCCAGGAATGTCTCCTGGACACCATCTTCCGCTTCATCGGCGTTGCGCGTGACATAGAGGGCGACGCGGTATACATAGTCCTTGTAACGGTCGTAGATGGCGTCGAATGCATGCGGGTAGCCTTCCTGATAACGCCGGATTAATGTCTCGGTTGTGATATCGTCCCTGGCATCATCCTGCGCCGGGGCGGCAAAGGCCAGGCGTAATAACCAGGCCACTGCCCGGTTGTATAATGTCGTCGCGGATTCCCGCCAGCGAGAGAGGTCAACCGTCATTCTAACTCCCACCTATTATATATCATGCAATAACTACCGTTTTTGTTCACGCCTCACGCCTCACGCATCATCTCAGAAACTCATTATACACCTAACAGGTTTAAGAGTAGTGTTACAGTTAGGAGACTGATAAGCGTTGTGGTGAAGACTGCCAGGGCTGCAAAACCTGGGTCTGAGTCATATTCTGTAGTCAGTACCATACTCATCACGGCTGAGGGCATCGCACTTTCCACGATCACGACATCACGGGTCAATCCTGTTAAACCCGTGAATCCGGTTATGCTCCAGGCTATCAAGGGGGAGATAAGCAACCTGCCGGCCGCTAGAGTAAGCAATGCGGGGATATTTACATTATCTTTAGGGCTTTTAATCACATTGGCTAACTGTACGCCGAGAACTACCATCAAAGCCGGGACAATGCCCTCTCCCAGGATTTGGGTGGTTTTCAGGATCGGTTCGGGTACGGTCCAACCCGTCAGGTTGAAAAGGATACCTAATGCTGCTGCGTAGATAGTCGGCACCGAAAAGACAGCCTTTACGGCATCTTTGGGCGCTATATGGCTGCGGGCTACCAGGTAGATGCCCAGGTTTGAGCTGAATAATGAGTTGATGGTCACGTAGAGCACGGCGCGGCTAAGCCCTTCTTCTCCAAACGCGAAGAGGTTGACCGGGTAGCCGTAGTTGCCGGCATTCATCATAACCAGGGCTACTAGGAAGGCCCCGCGTGTCGTCCCCTGGAGCTTTAGGGTACGGGCTGCCAAGGCTCCAAGGCCCCATAGGAGCAGCGTGAAAAGTGCTTGGGATATGGCCAACCGTCCCAGTTCGTCGCCGGTGATATTGGCAGTCGCCAAGGCATAGAAGGTCATTGCCGGGCCGAAGAGGTAGAAGGCTGCTTTGGACAGGACCTGGATGTCCAGTTTCAGATAGGGCTGGACCAGTCCCGCCACACCTGCGGCCAGGAACACCGGCAGAATAACGTTAATCAGGGCACTCATACCTGGTTTGTCACCTCAAAGTATGGATTTGGTACGGTGTCCAATTATAACATAGCTGGATACCGGGAACCGGATACGGAATACCGGATACCGCTCTACGCCCCCGTCCTCGGGGGCGTTCCCTTGCCTCTTGCACACACCCGCCACGCCCCGCGCCTGGCCCATTCGTGTATTCGTGCTCTATTCGTGGCTGGCCGCCACCGTCATGCCGAATCCCCCGGCGATTGAAATCGCGGCTGGTGGGCTAAAGCCGGGCGACCGCCTGCGCGGTCGCGGATACTGCACGCTATTGCTGTGAAATTTGTAAAACGGTGTATTTTTATAAATTTCATGAAAACAGGTATAATTGTTATTCCTAAGCTCTATGTAGTTTATTTACTTAGTATAGTAGGTGCTTTTATGTCAGACCATCATAGCCTTTCAAATTTTATTTGGCAAATCGCCGATCTATTGCGTGGGCCTTATCGCCCGCCACAATACGAGCGGGTGATGTTGCCTATGGTTGTCTTGCGACGCTTTGACTGTGTGTTAGCAGACACGAAATCCAAGACCTTTGCTGAATACGAACGGCAAAAAGACCGTTATGAGGGCGATGCGCTGGATAGCATTCTTAATAAAGTTTCCGGACAACGCTTTCACAATCGTTCCCCTTTGGATTTTGAGAAACTCAAGGGTGATCCAGATAACATAGATAAACATTTGTCCAGCTATATCAATGGTTTCTCTAAAAATGTACGTGTGATTTTTGAGCGGTTTGAGTTTGTGACCGAAATTGAGCGGATGAGTGAGGCGAATATCCTTTACCTGGTAGTGTCAAAATTTTGCGATGTGGATTTGCACCCAGATGTAGTAGATAACATTGAAATGGGTTTGCTTTTTGAAGACCTGATTCGTCGTTTTAACGAGGCCGCCAACGAAACAGCCGGTGATCACTTTACCCCGCGTGAAGTGATCCGGTTGATGGTGGATATTTTGTTTGACCCAGATGACGCTATCCTTACAACACCTGGGATTGTGCGCAAACTTCTCGACCCCGCTTGTGGGACAGGCGGGATGTTGTCTGAAGCCCAAAACCACCTGCGCGAAATGCACGCCGCTGCGCAACTGTGGGTTTTCGGCCAAGATTTCAATCCGCGTTCGTATGCCATCGCGGCATCAGACTTGCTGATGAAGGGCAATGAGAACAGCGATATCCGTTTTGGCGATTCGTTGACCAATGACCAATACGCAGACGAACATTTCGATTATTTGTTAGCCAACCCCCCTTTTGGTGTAGATTGGAAGAAACAACGTCGAGCCATTACCAACGAACACAAAAAGCAAGGCTATGCCGGGCGTTTTGGTGCTGGACTGCCGCGCGTTAATGATGGCGCGTTGCTTTTCCTTCAGCACATGATTAGCAAATTTGAGCCGGTTGTGCCGGCAAAACACCAGATGGGGTCTCGCTTGGCGATTGTTTTTAATGGCTCACCGCTCTTTACGGGCGGCGCAGGCAGTGGCGAGAGCGAAATCCGCAAGTGGATTATTGAAAACGACTGGCTGGAGGCCATCATTGCGCTGCCGGAACAGATGTTTTACAACACCGGCATTGGTACCTATATTTGGATCGTCACTAATCGTAAACAGGATGACCGCAGCGGCAAAGTGCAGTTGATTGACGCCCGCGAGCGTTGGCAGCCGATGCGCCGCAGCCTGGGTGATAAGCGCCGCTATCTGGGCGACGAGGATATTGCCACCGTGGTACGCGAATACGGCGATTTTAAGGAAACCGAAACCAGTAAAATCTTCGATAACGAGACCTTTGGTTATAATCGCGTGTCCATCGAGCGACCGCTGCGCTTACGCTATGAGATGGACGTTGAGCGCAAGAGCCAGTTTCTGGATGCGGTGCCTCACCTGCTGGATGACGTACAGGCCATTGACCACGAGTTGGGACGCACGCCGCGCCAGGATTGGAATGAATTTGATCACTTGATGAACGAACTACTCAAACGGCGTGGCAGCAAATGGCGCAAATCAGAGCATAACCTTTTCCGCAAGGTCTTCGCTGAAATTGACCCGGAGGCCAGGCGGGTAGTCCTTAAGCGACGCAAAGCTACCGGCGATCCTCACGCGCGCGTGTGGGGGTGGTTCCCTGCTGATAAAGCCGGTTGGGAGCGGATGTTTGAGGCCGATACCCAATTGCGCGACTTTGGGAACGTGGATAAAGCAAGAGGCGCGGAAGATTTAGATTTGGTGGTGAAATACTTTTGCGACAAAGTGCAGCCCCATGTTGAGGATGCCTGGGCGGATAGAGATAGCATTCGCTCCGCGTATGAGATCAACTTCAACCGGTATTTCTACACCTTTACGCTTCCGCGTCCCTTGGAAGAGATTGACGCGGACATCAAGGAGATGGAGGCGGAGATTGTGCGGTTGTTGGGTGAGGTAACAAGGTGAGTCCCACACGATATGCAATGCAACCACTAAAATACGTTGCGACTATTAATGACGAGGCCCTTGGTGAAGACGTAGCCCCAGATTATGAGTTGCAGTATATTGATATTGGTAATGTGGATTCTTCCGGTTTAATTAACGAGGTGGTAAGGTATAATTTTGAGAATGCTCCAAGTCGCGCCCGTCGTATAGTACAAGATGGCGACGTAATCATTTCTACAGTTCGAACTTACCTTCAAGCTATTGCTCCTATCAAATCTCCTCCCGACAACCTTGTTGTCTCAACGGGATTCGCAGTTATTCGACCATATGTTGATAAACTAGAGGCTGAATACTGTAAATATGCCCTTAGAGAACCAAATTTCCTAAATGAAGTTGTAGCGCGCTCAACAGGTATCAATTATCCAGCTATTAAGTCGTCCGAATTAGGGAATATTTTTATTTATGTCCCTACTCTTACCCAACAACGCGCCATCGCCGCCTACCTCGACCGCGAAACTGCCAAGCTCGACACGCTGAGCGCCAGGTTGGAACGCTTGCTTGATCTGTTGGCAGAAAAGCGGCAGGCCCTCATCTACCACGCCGTCACACGCGGGTTAAATCCTGATGTACCGCTGCGCGATTCGGGCGTTGAGTGGTTGGGGGAGATTCCGGTGCATTGGGAAATAGAATACGCACAGTGGCTCTTTAATGAGATTAACGAGCGTTCAATCACAGGAGAAGAGGAACTACTGACAGTGTCTCATCTCACTGGTGTAACGCCGCGTGCAGAAAAAGACGTCAATATGTTTATGGCCGAAAGTTTGGAAGGCTACAAAATCTGTCAAGCAGGTGACTTAGTCATCAACACACTCTGGGCTTGGATGGGCGCGATGGGTGTAGCTTTTCAACCAGGCCTTGTCAGTCCATCTTATCATGTCTATCGTCCACGAAACACCTATGAACCACGTTATCTGGATTATCTAGTCCGTATCCCTCACTTTGCCACAGAGGTTATTCGTTATTCAAAAGGTGTGTGGTCATCTCGACTGCGCTTGTATCCATCAGAGTTCTTCAAATTGTTATTGCCGGTTCCGCCACTAGAAGAACAACGAGAAATCGCGGATTATTTGGAGCGCAAGATAACCACAATCAATACACTTCATTCTACTATTCAAAAAGCCATAGCGTTGTTTCAAGAACGAAGAACCTCTCTCATTGCCGCTGCTGTGTCCGGCAAAATGGAAATATCGAGGTAACGATGAAACTAAACAGACTTACACTTACCAATGTGCGTGCTTTTGAGCAGGCAGAATTTGAATTCCATCCGGGGATGAATTTGCTCGTGGGAATCAATGGCGCAGGGAAGTCTACCGTGTTGGACGCACTGCGTATTATGCTTTCGCAAACATTACCCGAATTCACCGCGGCCACCAAGCGAATAGCCATACCCTTTGAGAAAGATGACATTGCGGTTGGTCAAGGCGCGCTCACCGCTAACCTGGAATTTGAAGCCGCTGGTGTCGCTTTTGAGCACTTAGTCCATTTACCGCGAGAGGACCATGTTGTTGATGAAATACGGGAAGGTCAGGTACGTGACCAAACCTATGAACTGGTTGAACACAATGTTCTTACTCCTAACCAATCCCGCATTCTCAAACCTCTTCGAAAAAAGAGGGAACAACCACTTGCAGTTCATTTCTCTACGCGCCGTTCGTTACCTATTATGAAGTCACCTGGGAAATCGGAGACAGCCAAAAATCAAGCTTCAGCCTTTGTTCACGCGCTTGACAATGATCGTGGTCTACATATCTATGAACTTGCTCAATGGTGGTTGGTGCAAGAAGCATTATCCACTGAAAAACCAGAGTTAGCACGCTATCTTACCGTTTTGAATGATGCGCTTTCAGTATTTCTCGACAATTGCACCAATTTACGCGCTGTACGAGAACCGGAGGAAACGTTGCTTATAGACAAAGAGGGTGCAACGCTTGACGTCCGGCAGCTCTCAGATGGTGAAAGAAGTGTTTTAGCCCTGGTACTTGATGTGGCACGACGTTTAGCAAAGGTTAATCCTGATCTTGAAAACCCATTGGAAAAGGGAAAAGCCGTAGTCTTGATTGACGAACTTGACCTGCACTTACATCCAAGTTGGCAGCGCACCATTGTAAACAAACTAACCCGCACCTTTCCCAAATGCCAGTTTATCGCCACGACGCACTCGCCCCAAATTTTAGGAGAAGTTTCCCCAGAGAACATCACTATCCTTGAGTATGGAGAAGCGCCATATCACCCACTCCAATCTCTGGGTATGGACAGCAATTGGATATTGCAATTTTTGATGGGAGATACTGACCGTAATCGAACTATCTCCCAGAAATTGGACAGTATTAGCGAGTTAATTGAAGAAGACAAATACGTACAAGCACAGAGCGAGATTGATGTTCTAAGAGATGATATTGGCGATTTTCCTGAATTAGTTAGATTACAGGCTCGTTTGGAACGCCTTCAAATACTAGGGGTATAGAACGCACATTATGAAATATATCCAGAAACAACAACCGCCGCACGAACTGATTGCCTGGACTCATGCCAAGGCATTGGATGCCGAGAAACAACCTATGGATTGGGGATATGACGATATACCATCTGAGGTTCGGGATATTGTTAAAGAACACTTAATTCAAGAACAAGGTGGGATATGCTGTTATACAGGACGCGCAATTACATCAAAAAGCTCACACATCGAACACTTGAAACCACAAGAGCTATGTGTAAATCACGAAGATACAGAATACGGCAATCTATTGGCAGCTTATCCAGCTCCTAATATGCCTGGATGTGCTTATGGTGCGCATGCTAAAGCTAATTGGTATGATACTCATTTATTTGTACATCCATTAAGACGTAATTGTGAAAATAGATTTCGTTATAAGAGTCATGGAAAAATTAGTCCAACTAATCCTGACGATCAGGGAGCAATAGAGACAATTGCCCATTTACGGCTGGACCATCCATTATTGGAAAGAATGAGAGATGATGCTGTTCAAGGTGCATTATTTGATGGCCGCCCCTTAAGTAAGGGACAAGTTGAGCGACTTATGGCCGCGATGGATGAACGGGATGGTAATGGTCATTTTCGGAAATTCTGTTTTGTTATCAAGCAAGCCTGCGAAAAATACTTAAAACGCTTTGATTGAAATGGTCTAATGAATACAATGAGCTTTGCTACACATACCGAAACCGCCTTTGAAACTGTGATTGAGCATCATCTGCTCAATCACGGTTATCGCCGGATTGAGAGCCACTTTGATCCGGTTCGTGCTATCTTCCCTGATGAGGTTTGTGCCTTTATCCAAGAAACACAGCCCGTAGTATGGCATAAGTTGGAGGTTTTGCTAGGCGATAATACCACCCGGCAAGTTCTCACGGACTTGTGTAAGTGGATGGATACGTATGGCGTACTCCACACACTACGGCACGGTTTTAAATGTTATGGACGCACGTTGCGGGTTGCGTATTTCAAGGCTGCACATGGGTTAAACCCAGAGCTTGAAGCGCGTTACGCTGCTAATCGTGTGGGCGTGGTCCGGCAATTGCATTATAGCGAGCGCTATCCAGCTAAATCCCTGGATATGGTTTTAGTGCTCAATGGGATTCCCATTGCCACCCTGGAGCTGAAGAACCCGCTCACCGGGCAAACTGTAGAGGATGCCCGGCAACAATACCGCCAGGATCGCGATCCGCGTGAAGTGATCTTCGAGTTCAAACGGCGCGCCCTTGTGCATTTTGCCGTGGATACCGAGGAAGTTTGGATGACCACGCGCCTGGCCGGGGAAGCTACCCATTTCTTACCTTTCAATCAAGGTGACAATGGCGGCGCAGGGAATCCATCCGACCCAGAGGGGGAGACATACCGCACCGCATACTTGTGGCGTGAGGTCTTGCAATGGGATAGCTTGCTGGATTTGTACGCGCGCTTCTTACACCTACAAATTGAAGAACGCTACGATGATGAGGGACGCAAATACAAAAAAGAACAGATGATATTTCCTCGTTATCACCAGCTCCGCACCGTGCGTATCCTGGTACAAGCCGCGCAGGAAGATGGGGTGGGGCATAACTACCTCATTGAGCACTCAACCGGTAGCGGAAAAAGCAATACAATTGCCTGGCTTGCGCACCGGCTGGCCTCGTTACACGATGCACAAGATCAGCGCGTTTTTGATAGTGTGGTTATCGTCACAGACCGGCGTGTCTTGGATCAACAACTTCAAGACACGGTTTATCAGTTTGAACACCGGCATGGTGTCGTTCAAAGGATAGACCGGGATTCGCGCCAACTGGCAACGGCATTGGAAAGTGCTGTACCTATTATTATTACTACCTTGCAAAAATTCCCCTTTGTTTCACAGCAGTTATTGAAAATGGCAGAGGAACGCGGTGCAGAGAGCGGGGGAGATACTCAGTTGGGAATACTTCCCACGCGCCACTGCGCGGTTATTATTGATGAAGCCCATAGTTCACAATCTGGGGAAACTGCGACGGAACTTAAGGGCGTATTGGGCGGGGAAGATTTGCAAGCGGCGGCACGGCAACGGGCTGAGGAAGAAGGTGTCCCGCATTTGGAAGAACTTTTCCGTAGTATGGCAAAGCGGGCACGTCAGGCTAACCTTAGCTTTTTCGCCTTTACCGCAACACCTAAGCACAAAACACTTATTGCGTTTAGGAATGAGCGGGATGAGTCTTATCGTTACACAATGCGTCAGGCTATTGAAGAAGGTTTTATTATGGATGTGTTGTGTAACTACACTACTTACAAAGCTTACTTTAAACTTATTAAAGATTGTGGGGATGATCCTAATGTTGAGCGTAAAAAAGCTGCGCGTGCGTTGGCCCGCTTTATGCGTTTACATCCCCACAACATTGCCCAAAAGACGGAGGTGATGGTTGAACACTTCAACACCTTCACCCGCCACAAGATTGGTGGCCGGGCCAAGGCGATGGTTGTTACCGGCTCACGTCTTGAAGCCGTGCGCTATAAACGAGCCTTTGACCGCTACATCGCCACCAAAGGCTACCCTATCAAGACCTTAGTCGCCTTTTCCGGCACAGTCGAAGACGACAAGGTAAAGGACAAAACCTACACCGAGGTGGGAATGAATCAGGGGATTCGTGAATCCGAATTACCTGACCGATTTGCAACCTCAGAATATCAAGTCTTACTCGTTGCCGAAAAATATCAAACAGGCTTCGACCAGCCTTTGTTACATACAATGTACGTGGATAAGCGACTTGCCGGTATTCAAGCAGTACAGACGCTTTCACGCCTCAATCGCATTCACCCACTTAAGGAGGACACTTTTGTGCTGGATTTCGTTAACGATCCTGAAGAAATCCGTATTGCCTTTAAGCAATTCTATGAAGGGGCAGTCGTAGGTGAACAAGCTGAACCTGAGCAGTTGTACCAACTAAAAAGTGAACTGGACGCCTCCGGTATTTATCTTCAGGAGGAAGTAGAGCAATTTTGTAACGTCTACTTCAAGCCTAAGCACCGCCAGAGTGCAACTGATCACCAGGTGATGAACGCGAAGCTTGACCCTGCGGTGGATCGTTTTAAAGCTTTGTATGATAGTACACTGGGGGAGGCTGAAGCCTGGCGTAAAACACTTGGTGCTTTTCGTAATCTCTATGCTTTTCTTAGCCAGATTATCCCTTACCAGGATTCAGACTTGGAGCGATTGTACATATTCTTGCGCCATCTTGCAGCTAAGCTCCCGCGCCGTTCCGGTGGCCCACAGTATGACTTTGATAGTGATGTGCATTTGGAATACTATCGTCTACAAAAGATTAGTGAAGGCTCGATAAATTTAAGTGAAGGCATTGTATATCCGCTTGATGGTCCCCAGGCTGTAGGGACGGCGGTAGTTCGAGAGCGGATGGTCACGTTATCCCAAGTTGTTGATAGTGTGAATGAGCGTTTTGGAACAGATTTTAACCAGGCGGATCAACTCTTTTTCGAGCAATTGATTACGGCGGCGTCGAATTCTGAAGAATTACAACAAGCTGCACTTGTTAACTCCGAAGATAATTTTGCTCTGTTGTTCAATCGCTTGTTGGAGACGCTTTTTGTCGAACGCATGGATCAGAATGAGGCTATCTTTTCGCGTTATATGAATGATACGGCTTTTCAAGAAGTTGTTTCCGCGCTTTTGGGACAAGAAGTTTATCGGAAATTATCTAAACTGTCCAAATAACTGTTTGTCTTAATATATTCTAAATCCTCTATGACCAGAATATGTATAAGGTACCCCTTTGGTATTAGTATTGAGTTAGAACTAACCCTTATCCTCTAGATGTTGTTTATCTAACCTTTATCATACTATAACTTCTGTTTTTTAACCATAATTTTACAACCGGTTATATTGTAAAATGGCTGATATAGGACTACTTTCTTATTGAATCTTACTCTAAAATAGGGTAATATTAGGATACGGGTTTTTTATGCTCGTTTTCCGGCTTGTACACCCTGAATAAGGGGTTGTGTGTTGGAAGAATGCCGGTTATTAAATCCTGAAGTGAGATTAGCTAAGTTTTTTTCTTTGAAAAAGTCTTAAGTTAACAATAAAAACAGTTGTTATCTAGCCCCTTTAACTGTTATCAGACTTTATCATGGGTTGCTATATGTGTATTATATTTTTTTGAGGATGTTCTATAGTAGGGAGGAGGGTTTTCATGGCGCGTTTGACGGGAACCAAAGCTCTGGCTTTTATAGCCATTTTGATTGTGTCTTTGCTTTTTGCCGCACCGTTGGTGGTGTTGGCGACTTCACCGACTACGGTGGAGATTGACGGTACGTATGATTTTGAGGTGGATGAAGTTGTCTCTGGAACCAGTGGTAGCGAGTGGTTTTTTACCTGGGATGATGATAACTTCTACTTCGGTACCGATAATGATAACATAGATGACAAT
>JAFGKB010000305.1 GCA_016928755.1 Anaerolineae bacterium
GCAGCAAAAAGATTGTGAATTTTCATAAAATTGCCTCCTTAGTTATGTAATGTAAATATATACTTGGTGATAAATTTTTTTATCGCCAGTGTATATAGGATATACATAAAAGGGCGCGAAGTGGGTTTCTATATAGTTACAAGACTATGTAGTTATGTTCATTTTTCGTTAGTGCCCTTGTTAGTATATCCTGGGGTAGGTTCTCTAAGGGTTCGCCAGTGGTCTGCGCCATCGGGATAGCGTCCGTAGGCGATGTCCGCGCCTTGCGGGCCAAAAGTAATCCAATCGCGCAAGATATAGGCGTTATCGTGGTATTCAAATAACCCTATTGCTTCTCCGGCCTTGCTGAGTTTAAAGTCTGCGTGCAGGTGGCCGTCTCCAGGGTCTTTGTCTGTCCAGACAAGCAAGAAATCTCCAGGTAGAAGTTGTATGCCTGGTGGAATTGCCCAGGTATTAGGTGTGCTAAGGTTATCACTTAAATACAACCCGTCTAAACTAATGGTGATGGTTCCCGCATTGTATAGTTCGAGCCAGTCCTCGTATTTGCCGGTCTCGTCAGCTAATGTCGTCTGATTATCGGCCATAAACTCGTTGATAACTAACGTAAACTCTTGTCCTACCTGGTAGCCGTAAATCACATAGGGGGCGTTACTGGGGGCGGTACTACTTTCCCCGGCGGCGTTAGTTGCTGTGATATAGTAAGTGACCCATTGGCCCTCGGGTTGTGCCGGTATAGTCGCGTTATAGGTATTCTCTCCTGTGGTGGTCATCGTGGTGCTGTACCAAAGCCCGTCTGTCTGGTAATTGAGGATGGCCATAACCGGGAGCAGCTTGGACTCAATCACGGCGGTGATGGTCACAGTTTCGTTTGACTGGGGGAATTGAGGTGCGCGTTGTACCTGTTCTATCGTTGGTGGCAACTGCCGGTTAGGTTGCGCAGGCGTGGGGAGCCTATGGTCCCACTGGTCTTCCCCATCTGGATAACGGCCCCAGGGTTGGTCCAATATCTGCGGGCCAAAGAAAACCTCATCAATCAGGCCGTTGTAGTTGTCGTTGCCGGCATACAATGCCAATCGTCCTCCATCTCCACTGAGTTTGAAGTTCGTGTGTGTGAGACCCTCTTCTGGTTCTTCATCGGCCCAGAAGATAAGATAATCCTTGGGAAGTATCACGATATTTTGGGGAATCTCCCACTTGGTTGTGTTCTCCAGGGCGTCGGTCAAGTACATTCCTCCCAAGTTTAGTGTCTCGGAGCCGGCGTTGTATATCTCAAACCAATCGTTGTCATCCCCTTGGCTGTCTTCTAAGGTGTTCTCATTGATAGCCATCAGTTCATTGATATATAGCGGCGGTCGCTTGAAACCTACGGTGTAATAATAAGGATTTGCCGGTGGTCGTGTCAACTCTGTTCCCGGCCATTGACTGGCCGGTGCATAGCTGCGCTTCCTTATAGTATCTTCCGCCTGGACGTAGTAAGTGACAGTTATCCCGGCTTTTGCCGGTGGAATGATGGCCTGATAGTGGCCTAATCCCTCTGTTAATGCATGGGTTTGGTGCATAGTGTAGGTGTATGCTGTGTTTTTGGTGATAAAGTGCAGGGTTGCGGTCAGTATATTGGCCGTATCCAGCCCGCTATTGCATCTACTCCCAGCGTCTGTAATCACTGCGGTGATTGTGACCGGGCGGCCTGGTTCTGGCTCATCAGGTGTTTGCGTCACACTGATAATTTTAGGGGGATTTCCCAGATTTGGGCCACCGAGCGTGGGGTGAGTATAGGTAATCCAGTCCTCACCCCCGTCAATGACGCTGCCGGTGGATATACCCGGTGGGAGTGTCTCATAGGTGTGTTGGTGAATGGTCGGGCTACCGTAAATAGGCTTATCCAGGAGGGTTAGCGTGCCACCTTTTGGATTGAGCCGGATACCGGCATGTAGTGGCCCCTTTTCCGGGTGTCCATCCGTCCAGATTACCAGGTATCCACGGGGTGGAATAAGAGTCCCCTCTGGTATAGACCATTGCAGCTTTAACGTCCCGGTTAATGCCGTCTGGAGTAACATCCCTCCGGCATCAAAGCCGGTTAACCCCGGATTATACAGCTCGATCCAGGGAGTTGTTTCTGTTAAGGCCCCGGTGGGATTAGGTAGAGGTAGCAGTTCGTTGAATTGTGGCATTGGCCCATCATCAGGACAGTATTGGGAGATTTGTGCTTGTAGCCATACCCGGCGATTGGCGATATAGGTCCGTAGTTCCTCCGGTCCCTGGTGGAATTCTTCATTGCTGCCCCATTTATAAGGGTCGGCCTCGGCATAAGGTGCAATATAAGTGTAATAGCTGTTGATCTTAGGTGTTAGCGCATCTTCTGTGAACTCATCATTTAACAATTCTTGCAGCCGGCGGCAGTAGGCAAATTTGAACTCATCGACTTCTAAAACCTTGGTAATAAGTTGGTTCCAAACCCCGTCAACTTTTGGTGTGTCACGAGTTCCTGAATCAATAGGATTATCCCAGGTAATATCCAAATCCCGGATGCCGTTTGCGCCCCAATTATGGCCCAAAGTCAGGTCTAAATCCCAAGGGATGATGTGCCACCAATCTTCCTGGAGGTCGTGATAGATATAATAGTTCTTATCCAACCACTCGTAGTTACCCAGTGCAATCTGCACTGCATACCAATCCAGGTATTTCCCGACATCCATCACCTCGGCCAGTGCTTCTGGAAACTGCTCCTTGGGGGTGATATTGACAAGCCATAGGAAATCCATAAGGTCGTTGTGGCTGTCTTCGGTGTGAGTCTTTTTCACATATGGCTCGGTGTATCCCTCTCCTTTCCAATCCATATTGGCTCCGTAGCTGGCTTTATAGAGGCTGCCATTGGGATCCCATCCAATACGTTGCAGAAAATGCTGGTCGATCTGCTCTATCTGACAGAAGACGCCCATATATTCACCGTTAATCTCAAGCCGTACAAATTGCTTCCCGGCAGCAGGTAACCCGGCGCTTTCAAATACGTCATAAGCCAGTGCCTCGCGGAGCATAGATTTATCGGTTGCCTCAGCATTCAGGTTTAACTCACGTTGTCCCTGGAAAGGTGTCTCTGCCGGGAAGTCGATCTTCCACGATTTTTTGGAGAGATACCGGACGGTTCCTCCCCGGAACCGCACCTCTACCTCATAGCTTATGCTCTCATAACTAAATATTGCGGGAACAGTTTCATGGGTCCAGCGGTTGTTTATGTCATAGAGCCAGTCGAGGTCTTCTTGGGCGATGGTGAGCTTGTAAAGGGATGGTTTGGGTGGCTCTTGGTAAATAACCAGGGGCAGGTAGATGGTATGGGAAACATGGTTTGTGGTTGGCATGGTGATAGGGGTTGTATTTTGAGGTTCTGGGGGGAGAGACTGTCCTGACGCATAGTTACCTTGCAGACTTAAACAGAGTCCTGCTACAAGTAGACCTGTACAGGCCATTATAAAAAGCATATGGGGCATTTTCCCCATTTTGTGATTACCTGGTACCATAGCGACCTTTTCTTAACGGTTGTGTTGGTACCAGTTTACGGCATGTTCAGGTAGTTTTTAGTTACTGCTTGGTTACACTTTGCTGGCATCTTGTTTGTATAAAGTGTTCTAAATTTACACACCTTGTGCTATAATACAAGTAACCATTAATCTATGTTAGTTA
>JAFGKB010000064.1 GCA_016928755.1 Anaerolineae bacterium
GCTCAGCATGACGAATAGCGCGAGATGCTTCGGCTTTGCTCAGCATGACGAATAGCGCGAGATGCTTCGGCTTCGCTCAGCATGACGAATAGCGGGCGTCTCGACATATCTACAAGATCAGACTCCCAACCTGGTAAATCAGGACACCGGCCCCTAAGGAGAGCACTAACAACATCAACACGCTCACCGACATCCACTTCCAGCCGGCCTCTTGCTTAATTGTCGCGAGGGCAGCAATACAAGGGATAAACAACATCTGGGAAACCAACATCCCCAAAGCCGCAGCAGGTGTTAAGACCTCCGGTAAAGCAGTCTGTATATCACCATACAAGATTCCCAAAGTGGCGATGGTATTCTCCTTTGCCACGAAACTGGTCAACAGAGCCACCATGAAAGGCCAGGGCAACCCCATCCAGGCACCGACCGGCTCCAGCCATTGCCCGACCACAGCGAGGTAGCTCCCGGTAATATCGCCGGTGGGGAAATAGGACAGGCACCAGATTACTATGGAAGCCAGCAATATTACGGTACCGGCCTTTTCAACAAAAGCGATTATATTCTGCCAGACATAGAGGCCGATGGTGCGCAGGTTTGGCAAGTGATAGAGAGGCAACTCCATGATAAAAGCGGCCTGCTCCCCTTTGAGTACCAGGCGGTGAAATAAAATACCCGTCAAGGCTAAGACTACCAAGTTAAGCGCGACCAAACTCCAGGCCACCAGACCAGCGGAATCACCAAAGAAGATAGCTGACAGAACTGTGACTACGGCCATACGTGCCGTGCAAGGAACCAGTGGCGCTAAAAGTATGGTAAGCAGCCGGGCACGGCGGGTTTCAATAATACGTGTTCCTAAGATCGATGGGACGTTACAGCCAAAGCCTAACAATAGGGGGATAAAGCTCTTCCCATGTAGCCCCATCATATGCATAAAGCGGTCGGTCAGGTAAGCAATCCGCGCCATATACCCAGTGTCCTCGAGAAATCCCAGCACAGCGAAGAAGAACACCAAAATCGGCAGGAATGTTAACACCATCCCGGCACCACCAATTACACCATCGGCCAATAAATCCACCAACCAAGCCGGCGCAGACAAACTAACGCGCACAAATTCTGCCAAACTACCGAGCAATGAGTCCAGCCACTGCTGAACAGGAGAGCCAATGGCATAGGTTAGCCAGAAAACAAAGCCCAAAACCAACAATAACACAACGGTACCGGCCACAGGATGGGTCAGTACTTTATCCAGCCGGGCGGTCAAGCCCACCTGGCCAACTTTAGGCTGCACCACTGCGGCCCGCACCATACGTGCGATCCACTCATACCGCGCGCCGGCAATATCAAGAATAGCGTCCTCATGTTCCAATAAGATATTCTGTACCTTGGACCAAGATTCAACGGGCACCAGAGACTCCATCAACGCCGCAACCTCGTTATCACCCTCGAGTAATTTGAGAGCAATCCAATCCTTGGTATAAGGTGCAGGAACATAATCAGCCACCAAGGTGATAACGTCGGCCAACACAGTTTGGTGTTCCGGGAGAATCGTTGGGCGGCGGGGATGGTAATCAAACTCCCCCTCTAAAAGTTGGGCAATGGCAGCCAGGAGTTCCTGGTAACCGCAGTTATGAACAGCGGACATGGGCACAACCGGAATACCCAAGGCCACAGCGAGTACATCAGGCTCGATTTGAATACCTTCCTGCTCCGCTACATCCATCATATTAAGTACCAGAATCACCGGGGCGGGAAGTAGCAGCAACTCAGAGAGTAAGTAAAGACTACGTTCCATAATCGCAGCATCCACGACCGCGACAACCACATCTGGACGTTGTTTGATGATAAAATCACGGGCTATCCGCTCTTCTTCCGAGTTCGCCGTCAGACTATAAGACCCCGGCAGGTCAATGAGTTGGTACTCATACCCATCCCCCACAAACAAACCACTTTTCTGCTCTACAGTTTTACCCGGCCAATTGCCTACATGTTGGTTGAGACCCGTGAGACGGTTAAAGACCGTTGATTTTCCAACATTGGGTTGCCCGGTAAGTGCAACCGTAGCTACCTTAGGGCCATTATTCCTAACCTGTAGCCGTTGGTCTTGCAATTCACCGGCCAGAGATTTTACCATTGCGGCCCTCCATTGGATGGACCAGAACATGATGCGCTTCACGGCGGCCTAAAGCCACCTGTGTACCCCGCAAAGAGACGATAACCGGCCCAAATCCATAATTACGCACCATCTGTATAGAAGCTCCCGGCGTAAACCCCAAAGCAGCCATACGCCCCATGAAACACCGCCCCCCATGTAACCCACGGACTAAAGCTGTGTTACCCGGAGATAAATCTGTTAAAGGCACCATGACACACCTCCACAATAGAAAAATTATTACTCATAAAAGCACTCCATAAGTCCCCACACCTAATCTTTCACATCTACCCAAACTGTTTGGGCAAGTGTTAATGATAGGTAAACTTCTTGTTCTGCAATTCCAATCTTAACCCCCGCCTCAGTCTTCTCAAGGACGACAAAGGGAGTATGCAACTGCACCCCGATAGCTTGGAAAGTTCGTAATACTTCCGGCAATTCCGGTGAAATGCGGATGATTTCTCCTTGGGTTTGCGGGCGGAGTTCAATCAGACGATAGCCAGTAGGTTCCTGACGCAGCGGCGGAATAGGCCCACCATGAGGACAATAGCAAGGATCTCCCATAAAATGAGATAGTTGATCGGTTACCAGTTCAGAGGCCGAATGTTCTAATTCTTCAGCCGCCTCATGAGCCTTATCCCAGGGAATGTCCAGGTAATCGGTTAAGAATCGCTCCCATAAACGATGGCGTCGCAACAAGGCCAGGGCAATGGTCTCCCCCGGTTCAGTCAAAATGACACCGCGATAGGGTTGGTAAATAACCCACCCCTCTTTTTCCAATTTTTGAATCATCTCATGGATGGAGACAACCGAGAAACCGAAGTATTCTCCCAGGCGAGAAATCGGAACCGGCGAAGTCGCACTATCCCGGAGACGGTAAATGGCCCCCAAATAATCCTCAGTGCGCTCGCGTACCAATTTCTAACCTCCAAACCTAAAGTAAAAACTCAGCTAAAAAATATAAGGCATACCTTAAAATTAATCTTATTATAGCAAGTGTAACCATTAAGTCAAGTGACATTTGGCGATGAGTACAACCGGGATGTATATTGTAACTTTTCGTCTTTGTGGTAAAACATCCTTGGAAAACTTTAATTCAGTACGCGCTTATTAGAATGAAAGCTAGACAGAAAACATCTGTAGTTACTTTTACTCTTTGCTTTCGACTTAACTTTCACAATAAAAACAAGCGTTACGCCTTAAATAAGGAGAAGACATTATGCCAGCAACGATTATTATCGGTACACAATGGGGCGATGAAGGGAAAGGGCGTGTCGTTGATTATTTTGCAGCTAAAATGGACGTGATCGCCCGTTATAACGGCGGGGACAACGCCGGACATACGGTGGTCGCCGAAGGTCATAAACTCGCGTTGCATTTAGTCCCTTCAGGCATCCTATACCCTGAAAAAACATGCCTTATTGGAGCCGGAACCATTGTTAATCCCCTCACCCTGCTAGAAGAGATAAAAACATTACGAGAAATCGGCGTTGAAGTAGGGCCAAAGCAGTTAAAGATAGCTGCCGGGGCACATCTGATCTTACCCACCCATCGCTCCTTGGACGGGGCCTCTGAAACACGCCGTGGGGAGCAAGCTATCGGCACTACTAAACGGGGTATCGGCCCTACTTATGCCGATAAAGCGCGCCGGGTGGGCCTGCGGGCCGGCCAGATGCGCAACCGCCAGGAGTTCGCCAAGGCCGTGAGGAACTTAACAGAGATCCATAACGAACGGCTGATTAATCTTTATGGTTTAGAACCCTTATTAGTAGGGCCAATTGTGGATCAATTCACAGAAGCCGCCGGACTCTTAGCCCCGCATCTGGTAGATGGGGCCGCGTTGGTGGCTGAAACACTGGCTAAGGGCAAGCGACTCCTATGTGAGGGTGCACAAGGAACACTGTTAGATATTGGTTATGGGACCTACCCCTATGTAACCAGTTCCTCACCTATAGCCGGTGGCGCATTAACAGGGTTAGGATTCGGTCCGAAAGAGGTGGAGAGTGTGATCGGGATAGCCAAGGCCTATACAACCCGCGTCGGGGCCGGGCCATTCCCCACCGAACTGAACGACAAGATTGGCGAACAATTGCGCCAGGTCGGTCAAGAATACGGTGTCACAACCGGCCGGCCACGTCGCTGCGGCTGGCTGGATGCAGTGATTCTGCGTTACGTAGCGCAGGTCAATGGCCTGACGGAGTTGGCATTGACCAAGATTGATGTCCTGAGTGGAATAGAACCCTTGAAAGTTGCCGTCGCTTATGAGTTAGACGGGGAGCGTATTGAGACATTCCCGGCTGAGTGGGGAGCTGAGGCGGTGGCAAACTGCCAACCTATCTATGAAGAACTCCCCGGATGGGAAGAGGATTTGAGTGAGATCCGCAGCCGTGAAGACCTCCCGGAGAACGCACAGGCGTATATATCACGCATTGAGGAGTTGGTCGGCGTGCCGGTGAAATTTATTGGGGTCGGGCCAGAACGGGAGTCGATGATCTTGCCGTAATTACGGTTGGATACCTGACCCCAACGAAATCACGATGCAAGCTATGCAACAACACACGAGCCTGGGTTTTCCCAGGCTCGTTATCTTGACGCTGTAAGAAAACCCTAGATAATGGCTGTTTATGTGTAACTTCCAGAAAGGATAAAGAGTATATGATCCCCAATGGTGTTGTAACTTGGGCAGAGATAGACCTTACGGCCATTGCCCATAATGTAAAACAGATTAAGGCTTATGTAGGAAAGGACACCGATATTATCGCAGTTGTCAAAGCGAATGCTTACGGACACGGCGAAATTCCGGTAGCCCACACATTGTTAAAGGCCGGAGCCAGCCGGCTGGCAGTACATAGAACTATCGACGGAGTGCGGTTACGGCACGCCGGTATCACAGCCCCGGTGCTAATCCTGGGCTATACGCCGCCATCTGGCATACCGATGGTGGTTGAACAGCAGATTACGCCGACGGTGATTGACCGGGACATTGCCAAACTGTTATCCGAACAGGCCAACGCACCGTTTCCCATCCATATTAAGGTTGACACCGGGATGTGTCGCTATGGACTACGGCCAGAAGATGCAGTGGATTTTGTAAAGTATCTCTATACCTTGCCCAATATCATAGTAGAAGGTATCTTCTCCCATTTCTCCACTGCGGATGAAGAGAACCGCACACCAATGCTACAGCAGTGGGAAACCTTCCAACAAGTACTCGCGGATTTAGCGACCGCCGGGATACATATTCCAATCCGGCATATCTGCAACAGTGGCGGAATTCTGTCACTGAAAGCAGCGCATCTGGAAGCTGTGCGCCCCGGTATCCTCCTGTACGGATTATCGCCCTCAGCCGAGTGTCAGGCCCCCTTCCCTTTACGCCGCGCAATGACGCTGAAGAGCCTGGTGGTACGGGTGCAAGAACTCCCGGCAGGCAGTGCTATCGGCTATGGACGAACTTATACCACCCCGGAGCCGATGGTCGCGGCATTGGTGCCGATTGGATATGGGGATGGCTACCACCGGCTGATCTCCAACCGAGGCAGCATTTTGATTAACGGGCAGCGGGTGCCGATTCGCGGACGGGTGAGTATGGACCAGATCGTTGTGGATGTCACCGGTATTGAAGATGTGAACATAGGTGCTGAAGCGGTGATTATCGGGAAACAAGGGGATGAGGAAATCACCCACGAAGAAGTCGCCGCCTGGGCAGAGACCATTAACTACGAAATATTGACGTCTGTACACCCCCAAGTTATCAGGGTTTTCCAGGGCAACGGCCACGCCGTAACATAAGATATTTTGGCCCGTCCCTATCCATAGCCATAAAATGACGTATAATAAGTATATCAGGAAAATACACCCCACAACTTCGCTAATATCATCTTGGGGATTTTCCTGATAGCCTAACCCTTGGCAAGGAGTATCTATGGAAACTGTGAATATTTCAATGGATTTACCAAGAGGAGTCCTATCAGCTCTACGCCAGGACCCAGAGCACTTTATTGCAGAGATGCGATTAGCTGCTGCTGTGAAATGGTATGAGATGCAACGCCTCTCCCAAGCCAAAGCCGCCGAAGTCGCAGGGCTTTCGCGGGCCGAGTTCTTGTTAGCCTTAGCCCAGTTTGGTATAACGCCTTTCCAGTACACCGCCGAAGAAATCATCACCGAGGCCAATAGTGTCTAACTGTTGGGTAATCAATGCATCAAAATGAAACTTGGACTTGACTTTACAGGGCAAGTTTCTTGCAATGCATTAGTAGACTTACATAGGATTTGATTGACATCCTTATAAAGTAGTCTATACTTTATTCAAACGTAGTAAAAACTTACAATGCGCCCGCAAAATAGGTATGGATAATAACCGGATAGGTCAACACATTGGGCAGTACAAAGTTCTCGAAAAGATCGGCCAGGGTGGTATGGCGGAGATTTACAAAGGCATACACCCGGCTCTTGAGCGCTATGTAGCTATTAAGCTACTAGGTCGCTCACTGCAAGTAGATGCCAATCTTACACAGCGTTTCCAGCGTGAGGCAAGGGCTATCGCAGCACTGCGACACCCGAACATTGTGCAAGTTTACGATTTCGGGGTACAGGATGACCAGCACTATATGGTGATGGAGTATATCGAAGGCAGTGACTTACGCGCCGAGATAGACCGCCGGCAGAGCCGTGAGGAGACATTCTCACACAAAGAGATCCTCTCGATAGCCAGCCAAATTGCCGCCGCTTTAGACTATGCCCACGAACACGGTGTGGTGCATCGTGATATTAAGCCCGGCAATATACTCTTGGACAAGAAGGGGAATGCGATCCTCACCGATTTCGGTCTGGTGATGTTGCAAAACCGCCTGAGTCAAGCTACCTTGGGAGAGACTTTTGGAACCCCTGAATATATCGCGCCAGAACAGGCGATGAACTCAGGGGCGGCAACTGCCAAATCAGATATCTATTCGTTGGGCGGGTTAGTTTATGAGATGATAACGGGCCACCTTCCTTTTGAGGGAGAGTCGGCCCTTAATCTCGCCCTCAAGCACATCAGCGAGGAACCCACCCCACCAACTACCTATGTACCGGACTTAGCACCGGAGGTAGAGAAAGCCTTGCTCCAGGCACTGGCAAAACAACCGGAAGAGCGATATCCCACCGCCGGTGCGTTTGTGGACGCACTAGGCAAAGCCTGGGAAGAGCAACGTATGGATACAACCGTTGTGGCTCACATCCCCCCGGCTGAGAAACCACCAGAGAAGAAACGCCGTATGAGCTGGGTATGGGTTTTACTAGCAGTCTTATGTATTGGCGGGCTTGGCGGCTACCTGGCTATTGGGCAAGGCAAACCTCTTGGGGAATTGGCTTATCTGATACCGGGCAGAGAGCCAACCGCAACGGCCACAATTACCCCTTTACCCACCGAGGTTCCTCCCACGCCAACACCAACACTAACGGTAACACCACAACCCACGGCTACGCCGACACCGACAGCAGTCCCTCCAACACCGACGGCCACTTATACGCCCGCCCCTACGCCCACACCGACACTGGCACCGGGACAGGTGATAACACGTGAAGTGGATAAGATGGCTATGCGCTTTATACCCGGTGGTGTGTTCTTAATGGGGTCACCGGAAGATGACCCTGATGACCGAGGGGATGAACAACCACAACATGAAGTTATGCTCAGTCCTTTCTGGATGGACGAGACAGAAGTGACTATTGACCAGTACAAGTTATGTGTAGCGGACGGTGTATGTGAAGAACCTTATACGCGCACCGACTATGATGCGCCGGATAAGGGGAATTATCCAATGTCCCTTATTAGTTGGGAGCAGGCGTTAACGTACTGTACTTGGGTAGCCAATGAAACCGGTTGGGATGTCACACTACCCACCGAGGCACAGTGGGAAAAGGCAGCATCCTGGGACCCCGATACAGAGACCAAGCGTATTTATCCTTGGGGTGATACCCTAGATATGGATCGGTTGCAATTGGGAAGCCGCACAACTGCGGTAGGCAGTTATCCCGAAGGAGCCAGCGCATACGGAATACTCGATTTAGCCGGTAACGTTCGGGAATGGGTTCTAGACTGGTACAACAAAGACACCTACGGGCGAGAAGGCCCGATCACCGATCCGGCAGGGCCGGAAACCGGTACGGTACGGGTCTCACGAGGCGGATCATTTGGCTCACAAGCAAACTACGATTACCAATTACAGACAACAGGCCGCGTTTTCGGGTATCCCGAAAGCACCGCTGTGGACCGCCCGGCGAAGAGCGCGGACCTAGGGTTCAGGTGTGTCATTAATGCAGAATTCTTAGCCCCATACTGAGGAGTGTTATGGTAAACGCAGCGATTTTTCAATCTAACACCGGTGATCCTCCAGTTCTCACCCAGGCACGCAATACAACAATGGCCGCACTTACCAGCCTCGATGAGCAGACCATCCTAAACCTCACACAGCTTACACTCCCTGAAATCAGAAAAATTCAGAAAGAAGTCGCCCGGGTATTGCCCGCGGGCAATCTCCCGGCCCTGATTCTAAGCGGACTCTTAAAGCTTGATGGACGGTATATCAACCGCAAACAAGTCCAGAATGACCTCAATGCCCTGCTCAAGGGATTTAGCCTATTACCCAAAGGGCTGTATGGCGTCTTCGTTATGGGACCGGCGGCGGTTCTCTATGGCTACCAAATGCTCTTACAGTTAAGTGGCAAAGAGCCGGCCAGCGCGTTCCCCGAAGGTACCTGGCAGTTTTATCTACAATTCGGGTTACGGGAGGATACAGCGCGACACGCTAACGAAACCCTAGGATTTCACCAGTCCCTGCCCGCTAAGCCAGACAGCGATAAGATGGCAACGGCCTGGGTACTGACGGCATTGGATCTGTTATACCAATACGACCGGCTACTCGCTGCGGACTGGCGTGAGCGGGTCATGTTAAGGTTGATTCAGAATGTCGCCAATGAAGCGCAAATGCCCCCACAGCCAATGATTAACACCCTGGTGTATGATTGGAATAAGGAGCGGCCCTACCACCGCACGCATGCCGACGCGAATTACTTGGAAGAACGGGAGCAAGCTTTTACTAACTTTGTCAACCAACGCCTGACCGCGCTCGCACCCGATATGATTACCCAGATACAACAGCTTTACGCGGAGCGTGAAGCAGAGGAATTACCCGCTTACCAGAACCAGATGAGTATCCTGGCTACTCTGAAACCGGATAACTACCAGGAACGCAAAGAGCTAATTCCCTTAAGGCGCGCGGCGATTGGCTTTATCTGGAACGGCCAGACTTATCTGATACCGGCTTGCCAACGCGATAAGGACGGCAGCCCATTATGTTATCCGGCAGACAACGGTGCGCCGATCCCCATATATACAATGAAAGATGGAACCTTGTGCGACGGGCACAAAAACATCTTGACCATCAGCCGAAGCGGGGAAGTACGCTATGCCCGCAATAACCAATATGTGGGCAATCTAAAACGTCCTAGCGCCGAGGCGGTATTAGCCTGGGTAAGCGCGATTCTCAATACAAAGAAGCCAGACCAGGCACCGGAGTTAGATCTGCTCTTGGCCAATGCCCCCCGCCAGCAACATGAACAGTTGCGGAAGAAGCTGCCGGAGGCCACACAACAAGAAATTGATATGTGGTTAAGCCGTGCCCCGATCCTCATTAACTGGGATGCGCACCCGGCCAACCAGTTCTTGGGGGATATACGCAATGACCACCGGGGAATTGGGGACCACGCTTTGACCCTTTTCCGGAC
>JAFGKB010000306.1 GCA_016928755.1 Anaerolineae bacterium
GATTACCCAGTAAAGTCAGTATCGCCGCGACGAAACTTGAAGTGTCACCGGGGGGAACCAGAATCCCGGTCTTCTCCTGTAAGATACTCTCCTGGAGTTGCCCTACTGCATCCCCTACTACCGGAACTCCGGCGGCTAACAGGTCAAGTAGTTTTACAGGACACTTTGTGCGGTTGATAAGTGTGTCATCAAAGGGATACAGTGCAACAGTAGCTTGGGCAAAATGATAGGGGAGGTCTGCTGGTGAAACCCACCCGGCATAAACTAAATCGGCGGTTGGAGGTGGTGGGATGGTCTCTGTAATATTCCAGTCACTCATGTGTGCTAATTGTAATAAGGTGTCTTCTTCCTTAAAGAAGCCTTTCCCCACGACCCATAGGCGTGTCTCCGGGATTTGTCTTTTAACAGCTTGGACTATATACCACAGCCGCTCGACCTGGAACTCAAAGAAACGGGTATAGAGAAGCAGTGTTGGACGTTTGTTAATTGTATCCCGTGCGACTTCCATTTGTCGTTGCTGCTGAGCTATTGTCGCGGCAGGTATGCCATTAGGAAGATAAAATACCCGTTCCGGCGGACCACCGGTAGCCCATGCCAGGGTTTCTAATGCTCTGCTGGCCACTGTGATAGCATTTGCATGGGTCAGTCCCCATCGTTCCTGCCAAGTGAAGAAATGTTTGAGCAGTGGTGAATAGGGGGAAAGGTCGTTCCAGCCACCGGGGCCTTCCCAATCGTCTGTATCTAATACCAAGGCAGGCGGGTTCCGCCGTTGTGTCAACCACCAATGGGCTAAACCCGCATAGGCTTTTGGCTTAAAGATATGAACCACATCAGGTTTCAATGCCAGGGCACGCCGCACTAAGGCGGCGGTTAATCGCCAATGAAACCACCCAGGAATGCCTTGGGGCAAAGGTAAGTTCTCAATATTTACCCCTTGTGCCTGCCAGTTCTGCCCCTCATCTTCCGGGTTTTGCCAAGGGGGTAACAGCATAGTAACCTGGTGACCACGAGCAACTAGGGCCTGGGCCATTGGCAAGGCACGCACGCTCATTGTACCGCGTGGCCGTAGTCCAAAAGGACCAATCATGACAATTTTCATGAGACATTCTTCCGGGCGCGCCACTCTCGCAGTCCTGCTTCGATAAGTGCGCCTTTTCCCTTCGTGTAAGCATTGCGATTACTCTGTTTTTCCCGGGCTAGTTTATATTTTAATTGTGCATAACGGTCCCTTAGTGTTGGACTTGCCCGCAATGCATCTCGAAAGTCCAGCGGGCGATACAATTCCTCACTATTGACCTCAACAATATGGAGGTGGTGGGTGCGCGGTTGTCCCTTGCGGAAAAAGTAGCGTTCCGTATTTTCTGGATAATCGACAAAAGTATAACCTAACTCTCTTAATGGCGGGATGCATTCGATGAAGTCCTCTAATTTACGTATGGCAAAAGTAATATCAATAATGGGCTTTGCTGGTAATCCCGGCACCGATGTACTACCGATATGGTGAATCTCTACAATAATGTCACCGAGTGCATCGACAATGCGTTGACGTTCCATCTCATATTGTGCGGGCCAGTCTGGATCATAAGGTACAATCCTCACCTTCTCATGAGTATAAGCCCAGATACGCTCCGCAACCTCGGTAACAGTTAAACCGGTCGTATCGACCGGATATCCGATGTCCCCTTTCTGTGCTGCCGCATCTTGAATTCCGGTCAACTCCCTACACCGTTCCAAATACCACACTAACTCCTCAGTGTCGGTATGGCGTTGGTATAGACGGCGTTCTAATTCTTCCGCCTCACAAGTCAGGCGTATAGTATACAGAGTTGGGTTGAGTTCTATCAGCATCCTTTTGAGTTCTGAGAGGGATTCTGAGGTCTCAAATACATAGTTAATGACAAAGTTCTCATAGTGCCCCTCAGTGCTATGAAATCTTACAAGTTGTTGGATTGTCTTATAAAGATAGGTGATCCGTGCTGTGTCGTAGATTTCAAATGGGTGTATAGCGCCGATATAGTCGCCATCTAACATCACGGAGCGGTCGAATTTTTGGTATAACTCCCAAGCTACGGTAGTTTTTCCGATACCGCAAGGCCCATTGATAATAATTATCATAACTCATTTCCCTTAGTTTGCTTTTTCAGTTGCGCTGCAATAGGTGCGAAACTGCGCCGGTGTACAGGACTGACGCCTAACTGCTCCAACGCTTCAGAGTGTTGCCGGGTTCCATAGCCTTTATGACGCGCAAAAGCATAACCGGGACATAGTGGGTCTATATTTGTCATCCAGCGGTCACGGTTTACTTTAGCCACAATACCCGCGGCCGCGACGGAAAGGCATAGCACATCGGCGTAGGCAAATGCCTGTTGGGGGAGCGACGAATCTGTCAACCGCAACGCGTCGATAATCAATGCCTGGGGTTTGGTGGGTAAGGCAGCTAGAGCACGGTGCATAGCCAGCCGTGTAGCCGGCACAATCCCGATTTTATCAATATCCTCAGCGCTTGCCCATCCTATCCCGATACCCTGAGCAACAGCCACAATCTGCTCCAATAGTTCCGCCCGGCGTGAGGGAGATAAGAGTTTAGAATCGCGGACGCCGTCTAAGTTGGAAAGCAGCTCCGGGTTTTGGGGAAGGATTACGGCGGCTGCATAGACTGGCCCGGCCCATGCACCGCGCCCGGCTTCATCTAATCCAGCTACATATGCGTATCCGGCTGCCCAAAAACGGGCTTCGGCTTCAGTGGTGGGTATAATTTTACGTTTGTCCATACTTTCTTCCCTATTGTGCCATTATTCCTTATCTTTGCCAAGTTCACAGAGGCTGGAGCCTACTTGATTTAAAATTCTCAGTTGCATTTTTATCTATCTCGTTTTATACTTAATGAGTGAGTGAATATATTCTAATTCATGTAATTATAACTTCAATTAAGTATTACCGAAAATAATTTGCCCTTATTTAAGGGTGAGTAATAAACATTTAACTTCTCGGATTTTCCCGCTCGCATATTCATTCTAACGCTTGGGGAGGCGAAAAATGAGCGAAATTCGCAGACCTATGGGCCTGTTTGATGATGAAGATGATGAACTCCTCTTTTTAGAAGAGGGTACTGATGCACCTATTGCCGAGCCGGTTGATGATGAACCGGCACGTGGGTTAGGGCGTCTATTCTCAAGAGAGCGTCAAGAACAAGATTATTTAGATGCAGAACCTGTTCCCAAGGAGAAAGGGCCAGGTTTATTGGGTCGTCTTTTCTCAGTCTTTCGCCGTGGGAAAAGCGCGGATGTGGTTTCTGAGGCGGAGACTATGACCCGTTCAGAGGAACCTGGGTTAGATTTTGACCTGGATTTAGGGTTAAATGAAGACTCGGCAATCCCAGAAATTCCTATGCCCGTTGTACCAGAGCTGAAGGCCAATACCCCCCTAAAGGGGGACCAAGCCTTGGAAGATATGCTCTTGGATTCTATGGAAGAAACGCTAGAAGAAGAGGAAGAAGAAGAGAAAACGGGTTTTCTTGATGGATTACGTGCCAGATTTAAAAAGCAGGAATCCGCTGAAGAAAAAGCGGCTGCCAAACGCAAATCTAAAATGGGTGGGTTTTCCCGTGTCCAGATTATTGTATTAGCCGTTATGGGAGTGATGGTTGTTGGGGTTTATGCTTTGTTGCTCTCGGCAGTCCTCGGTTCCCGTTCGTCTACACCGGGGGCTAATACAGGCGACCAGGGAACTAATTCTGATGTGGTCATCACTGTACATGAGGGGACACCGGTCTCCTTGGATTCTATAGAGACTCCAGAAACACCGACAGAGATTCCGGTTACACCTACTGTGGAGGATGAACCCTCTGGACCCACACCTCTGCCAACTGCAATCCCCCAGGTTTCCACACGTTTCGATCTACAAATCATCGAAAACCCCAACGATGTAGATTTACGTCTCCAGCGAGCACAGGAGTTTATGAGCCTCAAGGCTTATTCCTTGGCTCTCGCTGATTTCGAATATGCTCAAATCCTGGTTCCGGAACGTTCCGATGTCTATCTCGGTTTGGGCCAGGCATTTTTTGAACTACGCCGTTGGGAAGAAGCCGAATCGGCCTTTGGTACTGCGGTCTCTTTCAATCAGGACTTAAAGGAAGCACATTTCGGATTGGGAACTCTATACTACTATCAAGGGCGTTACGCAGAAGCTTTTAAAGAATTTGACTGGGCGGCTGAGATCGATCCCACCTTTATCGACGCTGAGACCTGGTTATCGCTAACAGCCTACCAACTCGGTGACCCGGTTGAAGCTATGGGAGCTGCGGAGCGAGCGATATCCGTAACATTGTCCCTCAATGAGCGAAGACCCTTAGTTTATGTGGCCCGTGGCTGGGCCTGGTCAATTCAAGATATTGCGACTCCAACGTTAGCTATTGATAATGCCCAAGGGGATTTATTATATGCCTATGATATTGCCCCATATGATTTCCATGTCCTCAATGCCTTAGCTTATTTTTATGCCCAGTATCGCCCGGAGCGGATGGCCGAAGCGGAACAATTAGCGCGCTTTGCCAAAGAGTGGGCAGAGACGGATTTAGAGAAAGCTATTGCCCTACAGACATTAGGACGCATTTATCTCCTCGAAGATCGCAAGCTCAATGCCAGGGAACCACTAAGCCAGGCGAGTGATTTGGCTAAAGCGGATGGGAAAGTGGCCCTGGCCGGTTTGGCAGAGGAATTGGAAAGCACCTTTGCCCCTTAATTGGTATTGAAGTTTATCCATCTCCACAAGATTGAGAATTAGTTGGTAAAACCTAAGTTGTCACTCACAGGGATTAGTCCAATCTCTTGATAACAACTTAGGTTACATATAGAAGTAAGGAACAGTCTCTTTCACCTTTTATCGCTACAGGTAGCTGTTGAGGAGTTAACGTTGGAACTATCAGAAGAGCAGCCTTTTGACCGGGATACTTCAAATATCAGCCTTATCTTAGATCTGCGTCGTGGGTATTTACGCACGATGTTGATTGTTACAATGTGGGCGATCCCCCTACCCCTCGCTTTGGCAATGATGATTCCTCAAGCTGGCACGCGAGGTCTTGAGTTATGGCCCGTCATACCCTTTGCTGCATTGGCGATTTTGGTCAGGCTTGCGCGTTACTTGCTAGATGATAAAGATAAGTATGATTTAGCGGTATATACTTATACTGTTGCTTGGCTGGTCACAATGGCTTTGTTTATGGTTTTGGGGGATTCGAATAACCAGCTTTTCTTCCGGCATATTGCCCCGTTTATTTTAACCCTAATTGCCTCCATTGGCGGTATGTTGCTTTCTCCGGGGATAGCACTGACCGTTACTGCACTCAGCTTTATCTGGACTTTGGTGTTTGCACTCTCACTAGGGATTAGGAGTTATGACTTTATCGCTTTATTACTATCTGTGATATCTACCGGTATCGCCTATCTTACAGCCGGGAGTCTTTACCAAACCACACACTACGCCTTGCAGAGTTCTATCCGCACCCGGGAACGGGCGGAGGAATTTTGGCGTAATAAAGAGGAACTGAGCAAGACGCTTAAGGAACGTAACTGGTTTTATCAGGAGCTTGAGAATACCACCCGTGCTCTAGAGACAAGCCACGAGGTAGGCCGCCAGATTACGTCAATTCTAAAACTTGATACCTTGTTGCTAAAAGTTATTGAACTTATTCAGGAGAATTTTGGCTATTACTTTGTCGGTGTTTGGCTGATTGGTGAGAAACAAGAGTCATTGGCGCTACGCGCCGGCACCGAGTTAGATAATGCCGATGTCGCGCTTAAGGCCTTGAATATCTCTTTAGATGAAACGAACGTTTTCGCTCAGGTATGTAACAGCGGGTTGAGCCGGCGTATTGATGATATATTAGGACTACCGGCCTATGTGGCTACGGATCAATTGCCCCATACCCGTGCGGCTTTAGTCTTACCCCTCTCTATTGGCCCCACAGTATTAGGAGTTCTGGATATCCGCAGCCGGCAGGTCGGAGCTTTCGATGACGATGACCAAAAGATTCTCCAGGCTTTGGCTAACCAAATTGCTATCGCCATTCGCAATGCGCAATTATACGCCTCTGAACGCCACCGGCGGCAGCTTGCTGAATCCTTGGAGCAGACCGGACGAGTACTTTCCAGCAGTCTGGATCTGAGTAAAGTTCCTGGACGTATTCTTGACCAACTGGAAGCCGTTGTCCCGTTCGCTCGGGGTTCGATCTTCGTCCAAAATGAGGCAGTGTTAAAGTGTATTGCTAAGCGTGGTTTCCCTGAAAAGGTTGACCAGGATTTTGATGTTACCATCCGCGAGGGTGATGTTTACCAACGCATTGTTGACACCCAAGCCCCGGTATTGATTGACGATGTGCTCTTTGACCCCCGGTTTAAGACGGTTGAGTGGTTGCCCACACACCACTCCTGGATGGGAATTCCCTTAATAGCCAAGGATCGTGTTATAGGTATGATATCATTGACACGGAACGAAATCGCCGCTTTTACGGCTGATGATACCCTGTTAGTATTGGCCTTTGCCGGGCAAGCTGCGATTGCACTGGAAAATGCTGCGCTTTATGATGATATTCGCTGCTTTAATCAGGAACTTGAGGCTATGGTCCGGCAACGTACCGAGGAATTGGAGCTAGCCTACGCACGCCTGGAAAAGTTGGATAAGAGCAAGTCTGACTTTATTAACATCACGGCTCATGAATTGCGCACGCCTTTAACTGTAGTCAAAGGCTATACCCAGGTGTTAAAGGTACATCCTGATTTCAAGGATTCTCCAGGAGCTATGCCGTTGCTCACCGGTATTATGTCTGGCACAGATCGCATGCATAAAGTTGTTAATCGTATGTTAGAAGTTGCCAAGATCGACACCCAGGCTTTAGAAATGGTCAAGCGTACCGTGGAACTTGGTGATATTGTGCTCCGGGTCCAATCCCAGTTAAAGTCTGTCTTTGCGGAACGAAATTTAAAGCTAGAAATCGATGGCTTTGACAGGTTACCCTGTATTGATGCCGACCCGCATCTATTATTTAAGGTTATCGATCATTTATTGATGAACGCGATAAAGTACACGCCTGATGGTGGCGAGATCAAGCTCTCCGGTCGCGTCTATACCTCGGAAGATGAGGGGGATTTCGTTGAGATTGTGGTCAAAGACGGCGGGATTGGGATTGATCCAGAATACCACGATCTCATTTTTGAGAAATTCTTCCAGATTGGGAAAGTTGCCACCCATTCATCCGGCGACACCAAATTCAAGGGCGGGGGCGCGGGATTAGGGCTGGCAATTGCACACGGTGTTGTTACCGCACATGGCGGGCGGATCTGGGTAGAAAGCACAGGGCATGATGAAGTGAACTTCCCCGGTAGTACCTTCCACGTCTTATTGCCCGTTACCGGTTCTGTAGAAGGTAACGGGCATTATGAATAAGGCCGATTTACGTGATGTGTGACGGGGTATTCACGTTTTACGCATCACGCTTTCACACTTCATAAATTCCCGTTTAGCCACCGTTTAAGATACTTACCTGTATATGAGGCCTCAACTTGGGCTACCTCTTCAGGGGGTCCCTCGGCAATTAACTCCCCACCGGCTTCTCCACCTTCTGGCCCTAGGTCTATAATCCAATCCGCTACCTTAATAACATCTGGGTTGTGTTCAATGACCACAATGGTATTGCCTGTATCCCCCAAGCGTTGCAATACTTGCACTAACCGGTCAACGTCCGCAGCGTGGAGGCCAACCGTTGGCTCGTCCAGAATATAAAGGGTTTGACCTGTCGCGCGCTTAGAGAGTTCCCGCGATAACTTAACCCGTTGGGCCTCACCCCCGGATAGCGTTGTGGCCGGTTGGCCTAAACGGACGTAACCTAATCCTACATCGTGTATTGTTTGTAATTTATTGACGATTTTAGGAATGGCAGAGAAGAATTCCAAGGCTTCGGTAACCGTTAAGTCCAGTACTTCGGCTATATTCAGTCCCTTATAACGTATCTGAAGCGTTTCCCGGTTATAGCGCAACCCGTGGCATACATCACAGGGCACATAGACCTCCGGTAAGAATTGCATCTCGATGCGTAGTGTCCCTTGTCCCTGGCATGCCTCACACCGCCCACCCTTAGTATTAAATGAGAAACGCCCCTTCTTATACCCCCTGAGTTTGGAATCCGGTAACTCGGCAAAAAGATCGCGGATATGGTCAAAAACACCGGTATAGGTTGCCGGATTAGAGCGGGGAGTCCGACCAATCGGTGATTGATCGATGTCAATAACCTTGTCAATGAGTTCTACACCCTCGATTGTATCACATTCCCCCGCCGGCTGGCGTGAGCGATTGACCATCTGGGCCAAGTTTTGGTATAGTACTTCGACAACCAGCGAGCTTTTACCAGAACCAGACACACCGGTAACACAGGTAAAAAGACCTAAGGGAAAACGTACATCAAGATTTTTGAGGTTGTTCTCACGGGCACCCCGTACCAGTAACGCATGGCCGTTGCCTTTACGCCGTTTTTCGGGAACCGGGACGTACTTACGCCCTGATAAATAGGCCCCAGTTTTAGAGGTGGGGTGTCTCAAGATCTCTTCCAGAGGACCACTGGCCACGATTTCACCACCATATTCCCCTGCACCAGGACCGAGATCCACGATCCAATCAGCCTCACGAATAGTCTCGTCATCATGTTCAACGACCAGTACCGTGTTCCCCAGGTCGCGCATCTCTTTGAGGGTATTGATCAGGCGAGCCGTATCCCGTTGGTGCAGTCCTATACTTGGCTCATCCAGTACATACAATACCCCGGTAAGCTGTGAGCCTACCTGGGTAGCCAACCGAATGCGCTGTGCCTCACCGCCAGACAAAGTATTCGCGGCCCGGTTAAGACTGAGGTAATCTAATCCCACATTCACCAGGAATGTGAGCCGGCTGCGAATTTCTTTAAATGCTCGTTCCGCAATCGCATACTCTTTAGGAGAGAGCACCCCAGCGTTAATAATAGTATTAACCCATTCCCGCAGCTTTACCACCGGCCATTCAGTGATTTCATGGATATGCTTACCGGCTACAGTAACGGCCCGGGTCTCCGGCCGTAACCGTGTCCCTTGGCAGTCCTTACAGGGCGTGCGGCTCATTACTTCTTCGATTTTGTTGCGAATATAGTCAGAGTTGGTCTCATCATAGCGCCGTTGTAGATTCGGTATTACACCTTCGTAGGGACGTGACCCTTCCCAGACTCCGCTTGGCCCTTCAAAGCGCATCTTAATGGGTTGTTTTCCACTTCCATAGAGGATAACATGTTGGTGTTCTGCGCTTAATTCTTCCCAGGGCTTATCCAATGGAATATTGAAATGGTTGGATACGTTTTTCACAAACCCCCAAGTGTAGCTATTGCGATCCTCTGACATACCATAGGCAATCGCGCCCTCTTTTATAGACCTTGTTTGGTCAGGAATAATCAGGTCTTTATCAATCTCTAGTTTGTAGCCCAAGCCCTGGCATACCGGACAGGCCCCTTGCGGACTGTTAAAGGAGAAGGTTCTTGGTTCCAATTCCGGCAAGCTGATATTGCAAATTGGGCAAGAGAGCTTCTCCGAAAATAGCTGATCCACGGGGGCCAGTTCGTCTTGCTTGGGTTCCTCGCTGTCCCGGCGGTGGATAATATCGGCGATCAGTATCCCATCCCCCAAGCGCAATGCTGTTTCTACAGAATCTGTAACCCGGCTCACGAAATCCTGATAGGCTGATTCCGGCTCCTCTTCTGCATCGGGCACGATAAGCCGGTCTACAACGGCCTCGATATTGTGGAGCTTGTAACGGTCTAAGTCCGGTACCGCCTCAATTTCGTAGACCTCGCCATCGACTCGTACCCGCACGAAGCCCAGTTTCCGCACTTCCTCAAAGGTTGTTTTGTGATGTCCCTTGCGCCCACGAATTAAGGGAGCGAGAACCTGGAACCGGGTCCCGGCAGTCATATTTAACAGTGCGTCAACAATCTCCTGCGCGCTTTGCTTGGTGACAGGGCGGCCACATTGCGGACAGTGGGGAATACCAATACGGGAATAGAGCAGACGTAAATAGTCGTAAATTTCGGTAACGGTACCGACAGTAGAGCGCGGGTTATGAGATACACCTTTTTGGTCAATCGCGATAGCCGGACTTAACCCTTCGATGGATTCTACATCGGGTTTGCTCATTTGACCTAGGAACTGCCGCGCATAAGAACTAAGGGACTCAATATAGCGCCGTTGTCCTTCCGCAAAGATAGTATCGAAGGCTAAAGAAGATTTACCAGAACCTGAAAGCCCGGTAATAACTACTAACTGATTCTTCGGTATTTCAACCGTAACATTCTTTAAGTTATGTTGTCGTGCTCCTCGAACAACAATCTTATTACTTGCCATAATTCTCCCCCCACTGTTTTACATCATCATCCAAGAGGACATTATAGCACATTTTCAAAAGAAAAATAGAATGGGTGTTCTATAAAAAACCATCCTTAAAGAATTGTAATCGGGTTGAGCAATTATGAGGAAACGATATCTACTTATCCCATTTCTTGCTTGAACATTACGCAAAGATAAAGTATGATGCAGCTATGTTAATATTTTTCTACCCATTTCTAATACCTTAACACCAGTTGCCACTTATACAGATTATCTCAATCCCTGTAGTAGTAACTGGGGTTAAATTATGCAAAAGGATATATGATGAATATGCAAAATGGAAGTAAATCGGTTGTTGCGGTGCAGGTCAAAGAGTTACTCTCCCAGATGACGCTGGAAGAAAAGGCTTCCCTCTGTTCAGGCCAGGATTTCTGGCATATGAAGAGTATTAAACGCCTAGATATTCCTTCGCTGATGATGACGGATGGCCCCTATGGTCTGCGTAAACAGACAGGAGCCGGTGCTCATATTGGCCAGGGTGAAAGTGTGCCGGCGACTTGTTTCCCCTCCCTTGTCACATTGGGGAGTACCTGGAATCGTGACCTTGCCCATGCTGTCGGGCATGCGATTGGTGAGGAAGCACGAGCGGAAAAGGTGGCCGTAGTACTAGGGCCAGGAGCCAATATTAAACGTTCCCCCTTATGCGGGCGAAACTTTGAATATTTTTCGGAGGATCCCTTTTTAGCAGGGGAAATGGCTAAATCTCATATTCAAGGGCTACAAAGTACCGGGGTTGGGGCATCGCTGAAACACTACGTAGCTAATAACCAGGAATACCGGCGTATGATGATCAATGCGGTCATTGATGAGCGCGCCCTCCGTGAAATCTACCTGGCCGGATTTGAGATCGCGGTTAAAAAAGCTCAGCCGGCAACCGTGATGTGTGCTTATAACCAGGTGAACGGTGTATCTTGTAGTGAGCACTACCGGTTGATGACCCAAATTCTGAAAGAGGAATGGGGTCATACCGGGCTAGTAGTCACCGACTGGGGGGCGATTAACCGGCGTGTAGATGGATTGTTGGCGGGTATCGAGTTACAAATGCCGGGCACAGGCGAGTCAAGTGACCGCGCCATAGTAGCCGCCGTAAAGGCCGGTGAACTATCTGAATCTGTGCTCGACTATGCTGTAGAACGGTTACTTACCTTGATCTTAGAACGCACGGCTGCGGTGGCAGAGGATAGCGTGTATGATGCAGCGGCGCACCACGCACTAGGGCACAAAGTAGCTACTGAGGGGGCCGTTTTGCTTAAAAATACGCCGGCCATTTTACCTCTTACGGACAAGGTCTCGGTTGCCGTTATCGGTGAGTTAGCTAAGGCCCCCCGCTTCCAGGGAGGTGGGAGTGCAAATGTTAATCCCATCCAGATTGATAATGCCTGGGATGAAATGGTTAAATTGATGGGGCCGGAGCATTTGAGCTATGCTGCGGGTTATGACGTTAAGACGGACCAGGTTGACCCACAGTTAATTGCCGGCGCGTGCGAAGTCGCGCGTACTGCTGATGTCGTGGTTGTTTTTGCCGGACTGACGGATATTTATGAATGTGAAGGGGCCGATAGAGACCATATGCAGCTTCCGGCCAACCATAATGTACTTATTGAAGCGGTGGCTGAGGTAAATCCCAACACAGTTGTGGTCTTAAGTAATGGTTCCCCGGTTGAAATGCCCTGGGTTGATCAAGTCGCCGCAATATTGGAAGGCTACTTGGGCGGGCAGGCGGGGGGAAGTGCAATAGCCGATATTCTATATGGTCGGGCTAACCCTAGCGGCAAACTGGCCGAGACATTCCC